>JBIIRF010000140.1:0-6233 GCA_044341715.1 Bacteroidia bacterium
GAAACTCCACCAGGTGTATTGATGCGGCTCATCATTAAAGTGTCGGAAGGTGTCGATGAATCCGCTTTTAAAAAAGGCTTCCATCCATTCTCTTTCTTCCGGTAAAAATCCGGAGCTCTTTGCATTACTGACCGGATTATGTATATCAATCGGCCGGTGACAGATATTGATATCTCCACCAATTATCAGTTGTGGACGTTTTTTCTTGAGCTTTTTTATGTAATCGTTAAACCAGGCCAGCCATTCCATTTTATAATCCTGCCGTTCTTCGCCGCTTGAGCCTGACGGTACATAGACACTCATCACCGATGTTTTCCCGAAATCAGCACGGATAATTCTTCCTTCCGCGTCAATATCCGTATTGCCGGAACCAATTTCTACATGATCCGGTTCCTGTTTGCTGAAGATGGCCACCCCGCTGTATCCCTTCTTTTGAGCCGGATGCCAGTAGTTGAGGTAACCATCGTTCTCAAAAACAGGGAGGTCGAGTTGTCCGGGTTCTGCCTTTATCTCCTGTAACAAAACAATATCAGGATTTACCGTGCGAAGCCATTCCATCCATCCTTTGGAGAGGGCGGAGCGGATTCCATTTACATTGTAGGTGATGATTTTTCTGTTTGCCATAACTTGATTCGGCGAATGTAAAGCAGGTTTCTGACTTTTACACATACGATAAACGGAAAAATGCTGTTTTAATGTTGAATTTATATCAATGATGCTCCCTATTTTTAAGCTCTCTTGAGAAAGTACGTCTTCTTCTGTCTTTTGTTGTTGGTGCTGATGATCTCCGGCCGTCTGTTCGGTCAGGATCTGAGTAACCGACGGGAGAAGGTATTGCCGGTAACCGGAGATACATTGCTGCTGGATTCGATTAGTCTTGTTCCCGGATCGGCCCTGCTTTTTTGGCGTGACACCCTGATCGACCCATCTTTGTACATCCTGAATGAGCCGGCTGCTTTACTCATCATTCCCCCTTCTCAGAAAGATAAATGGACCGGTATTGACTCGGTGATTGTCCGGTATAAAGTATATCCGATTTCTTTCACCCGTCCAAGGTTTCTACGCGATCGCAAACTCCTCGAGAAGCCTGCGGGATCTTCCGGAGATGTACTCTTCACAGAGCGACCCAACGACCAGCAGTTTTCGTTGTTCGGGATGGATGGACTTACACGTTCAGGTTCCATCTCCCGTGGATTAACTATCGGCACCAATCAGGATGCAGTGGTGAATTCAAGTCTGAATCTGCAACTGGCCGGGAGAATAAGTGGGAATATCGAAGTGTTGGCAGCAATTACGGATGAAAACATTCCGGTGCAGGCAGATGGAAATACGCAGCAATTGCAGGAATTCGACAGGGTTTTTATCCAGCTGAACAACGATAAACATAAGCTGATTGCGGGTGATTATGATGTGCGTAATCCGGAAGGGTATTTCATGCGGTATTTTAAAAAAGCACAGGGCGGACTCTATTCCTATGCCGAACAATTGAAATTGAATTCGGGTAAATCCGCTACCGTTAGTGCCGGTGTTGGCGCTGCAGTATCCAGAGGAAAGTTTGCACGGAATATAATTAACGGAATAGAATCGAATCAGGGTCCTTATCGCCTTCGAGGTGCGGAGAATGAGTTGTTCATTGTGGTGATGTCGAATTCAGAACGTGTTTTCATAGATGGTTTGTTGCTCGAGCGTGGTCAGGATCGTGACTATGTGATTGATTACAATACTGCGGAAATCACATTTACAACGCGTCGTCTCATCAATAAGGATATGCGGATCATTGTGGAGTTTCAGTATGCCGACCGGAATTATGCGCGCACACTGATTACCGGATTTGCGGCATGGAAGGAGGAGAAGCTTTCGGTTGGTGTGAACATCTATTCAGAACAGGATAGCAAAAATCAGCCCTTGCAACAGGATCTGAGCACTGAAGATAAAATTATTCTGAAGAATGCAGGTGATAGTCTGGGCGACGCTTTCTCTACCGGAGTAGATAGTGTAGCTTTTAACATCAATGAAATTTTATATGCCAGGATTGATACTGTTGTTAGTGGAATTACCTATCCGAATGTTTACAGATACTCCTCGAATTCAGACAGTGCTTTTTTCCGTGTATCGTTTAGCAATGTTGGAGCGAATAAGGGTAATTACATCGCCCTGGATGGTCAGACAAATGGTCGCGTTTATCAATGGGTAGAGCCGGTGGGTGGTGTACCTCAAGGTAGTTATGAACCGAAGCTGCTCCTTGTATCTCCAAAGCAACGGCAGATGGCAACGGCGTATGCGAAGTATGAATTTTCGAAGAACACAAAGATTGGTGTGGAGCTGGCGGCGAGTAAGGATGATATCAATCGATTTGCAACCAAGGATAAAAAGAACGATGACGGATATGGAGCGCTTCTCACCTTTGAGCATCAGCATGCGTTGCGGAGTACTGATCCGGCTTCCTGGAAATACTTTGTAAAGCTGCAGACAGAAGTCAACGATGAATATTTTCGTCCGGTGGAGGTGTATCGCCCTGTAGAATTTACCCGCGATTGGAATACAGGGAGCCTGAATACTTTTGATAAAGAATGGTTGTCCAATATGCAGGTTGGACTTCGTCATGATAAAACCGGCGAGGTACGTTATGGATTACGTTCCTTGTTAAGAGGAAATTTTTACCGCGGACTCATGCATACTACCTATGGAAATTTACGTCCGGGAAAATGGCTGGCAAAATGGGATGCAAGTCTTCTATCTACACGTGGAGGATTGGTAGAGAGTTCGTTCTTGCGTCACAGAGATGAAATTTCTTATCAGTTAGGAAGTTTCATTCCCGGGGTTCGGTTTGAGCAGGAACGCAATGAGCAAAAGAAACCCGGAACCGATACACTGGCAGCAAATGCTTTTCACTTTCGTATTGCAGAGTTTTTCTTTACCCGACCCGATACGGCGAAGCTGATGCTCAAAGGTTCAATCAGCAGAAGGGAAGATGACGGACTCAAGGCAACACAATTTGTGAAGGTAACAACAGCTGATATGGCAAGTCTAGGCATTGGATGGAACAAAGGAATCCGACAGAAAGTAGCTGTGCAGGCCAACTACCGCAATCTGAAAGTCCTTGATACACTCTATACATCTGTACAGGGCGAAGAAAGTGCTACCGGCCGACTGGATTATTCGCTAAATACCGGCAAAGGATTTCTCAGTCTAACCACTTTTTACGAAGGTGGTACCGGAAGAGAGCCAAAACGGATTTACTCATTCGTAGAAGTAGCTCAGGGAACGGGAACCTATTCGTGGAACGACTATAACGGTGACGGCATACCGCAATTAAGCGAGTTTGAAATTGCGGTGTTTCAGGATCAGGCAAATTATATCCGGATCTTCAATAATACGGATGAGTATGTAAAAGTTTTTTTCAATCAGTTCAACGCAGTACTACAGGTAACTCCTGCGGCGTTGTTCTCTACAGGAAAGAAACCGTTTTTCTCGAAGTTTAGCTTGTTGAGTTCTGTGCGCTTCGATAATCGTATCACCGGCGATGGAGGACTTGAAGTATGGAATCCTTTACCACGTTCCATTGCCGACAGTATTCTCATCTCGACACAATCCAATAGCCGTCATACCTTGTTTTTTGATCGAAGTAGTCCGAAGTTTGCTGCTGATATCAGCTGGCAGGATCAACAGATACGACAGTTGCTGGCCAATGGTCTCGAAACACGGGGAACAGACGCTTTGTCCGGTACCGTCAGATGGAATATTACTCGCTGGATCGGCATACAGGAGAAGTTAGAGCAAAGCCTGAAGAAGAGTGAAGCAGAAGCTTTTGTGACGAGAAATTTTGCCATCAAAGGAAGAGAAAGTGAAACGAAGATAAATTTTCAACCGGGCAGTACATACAGGATTACCTTATCTTACCGGTACAAGGATAAACTAAATACATATTCGGAAGGTGAAAATGAACAGGCAGTACTACAGGATGCCGGAATGGAATGGCGATACAACAGTATTAAAAAGGGATTGATCAGTCTCCGTTTTAATATGGTTTCTATTCGATACAATGCAGAGAACAATACATCGATCGCTTTCGAGATGCTGGAAGGGCTGAAGGAAGGAACCAATTTAACCTGGGGACTTAACCTGCAGCGGAATCTGGGAAGTAGCTTGCAGTTGAGCATTAACTATGAAGGTCGACGCCCGGCCGGAATTAAGACGATCCATACCGGAGGAGCTCAGGTAAGGGCATTTTTCTGATTTGCCGTTAGTTTTACAATTGTTTTTTGGAATCTGAAAAGTATTTTCTACCTTTATTGTTACATGCGTTGTATCCGATTTATCATCTTACTTACTATTCTTCTCTTTCGTGAAGAGGCCCTTGCCCAATGTGGAATAATTCAGCCACGGATAACGGTATTTCCTGATTCTGTAAACGGACAGTTATCAGTAGCCAGATTAAGTCCGGCGAATTCCGATTTGAATGCGAACTGGATAATCGATTCTGTACACTGGCAAGTGAACGGACAAACAACCATCGCAGACACAGCATTAAAACTCGACACCGTTTTTCAGCCCGGCTTAGTATATGTTTTTATGACCATCTATTCCCGCGATACCATTTCAGGAACTACTTGTGAAGGCAATGCATCGAATTATTTTATGACAGCGTCTGCAGATGTATATCCGGCAATGGATGTAAGTGGAAGCGGATTAACAAAAACACTTTCAGCCCGGATTTTCGGTGTTGATTCGTGCACTTCTCCGGTGTGGAATTTTGCTGATGGAAATTTTGGTACGGGGTTAATTGATGTACATACTTATCAGACACCAGGCATCTATTCTGTTTCATTTTCTCCTGGAAATGGAGCGTTAGGAAATATCACACGGAAAATACATGTAAACGATGGCTTTGACGACATGCAAGGAGCACAGTTGAATTCTCCTTCGATGTTTTGTGATTCATTTTCACTTTCGATGAATACAACACCATCGTATGCAAATGGTATCTGGCAGGATATATTTACTTATTCCTATTATGATTTTGGTCCGGTCATTCAATCTTCCAATGCTTCACAATCTTTAAGTGCCGGTGTGCCTTTCACCGGAAAATTTCTGGTGCCCGGGCAATGTTATATCTATGCAATACTGAATGACGGCAACGGAGGAACACATCATGAGATTACTCCGGTATTTGTATCTGATTCCTGTATGGCAGCTTTGGATACAGTGAACGGAAAGTTCTGGAATGATACAGACGCCGATGGAATTAAAGATGCAACAGAGGGAATGTTGAGTAGCCCGTTTTATCAGGTTGATGTATTCGGGAACAGACAAAGTATAACGCAAAAAGGAAGATACCAGATACCAGTTCCACCATTTGCTTCAAAGCTTCAAGGCGTAATTCCTTTCACCGATAATTTTACAACCCGTTCGAGGTACACAGTTAATTTTAATAGCTCCGCCAATCATGGGGGTTATGATTTTGGAGTAGCTGTAAATTCCTCGTTGGTAAAAGGAAAAGTATTTGCGGATTTAGATGGAGATTCATTGTACAATCAAAGCACTGATAAATTTTTAAATCATGTGACGATACAGTTGCATAATCTTTCTAACGGCAACAGGTATTATACAACTACTGATATCAATGGTGATTATGAGACAATTGTTCCGGTAGGATTGTACAATATTAATCCGGTGTATCTGCCGATGAATACTCCCGCAGTTTATCCGGATACTATCAAAATCAACTTACTTAACAGTTCCGGGAATCTTCCCAGCTTCATTTGCCATCCAACCATTGCCGGTTCTGATTTAACCGTAAAGATCTTACCTGAAGAAGTGCCTGTAGCCGGTGAAGCATATACCATCAAATTGAAAGTGCAGAATTTAGGAGCGGATCAATCAAAAGGGCAGTTTGTATTTACTTATGATACATCGCTGCAAGTGACTGCTGTTTCGCCTTCCAATGGTTTTGTTGATGCAGCCAATCATACAGTTACCTGGTATAGTCAAACCATACCATCGCTCACCGACACAATATATCAAGTGCAGTTTTATTTGCCAGCATTTAATCCACCTGCACAATTAAATCAATATGTTGCTTTGTTTATTGCTCCCGGATTTACTGATATTGATTTAACCAACAACGCAGATGTATGCACTACAAGTGTAAAGAATCAATTCTTGCTCAACGGGATGTTAGTTACACCGGAAGGATCAGGACCAACAGGACTGGTATCATGGAATGAGCGTCT
>JBIIRF010000141.1:0-6209 GCA_044341715.1 Bacteroidia bacterium
TGTAATTGGCGCTGAAGGAGCAGAAAGAATACTTGCAGTAATTGCATTGGAAGTTGCAGGATTATTCAAAGCTCCTGCGATACTTGATGTCATTCTGCAGGTGATAACATCCGAGTTCGCAAGGCCGGTAGTCGTATAAGTTGGACTATTGGTTCCGGTAACGACACCATTTTTTCTCCATTGGTAAGTAGGAGTAGCTCCACCATTTGTTGGAGTAGCAGTAAAAGTAACACTTGTCCCCTGGCATTGCGGGAATGTTTTATTAGCAGCTATGCTAACCAATGCAGTAGGATTTGCAGGAGCAGGATAAATTAAACCAGGGAATAAAATTTCATTTCCTGTTGCGTTCTCTGCTACATAATTTTGAGAAACTCCCGGAGTTGGAGTTCCGATTTGGATATTTAATTTAAATGAGAAAGTACCATTTGTTGTAAACTGGCCAATAAGCACTTTATTCGATGATAACGGACCAGTAGCACCACCTAATACCGCCCAGGAAGCGTTAAAAGTAGAAATCAAATTTCCTGTATTACTCACGTTATCTAAAATATCCAATTGAGGTTGAGTAAAACCAAGAACTGTAACATTCGGAGTAGTTCCTGCATAAATACCATCTGCAACACTTAAGGGTTGTCCTGCATTCGGATCATTGTTCGCAAGAATTCCATTCGCATTCACAACATTGGTTCCACCTGCAACTGCATCTTCTGCTTCAACAACTCCAAAGTTTCCGACACAAGCAGCGCCACCCGACAACCAGGTATCCAACATCACAGTATTATTGCTTAAACGCGTCTTCGTAAAATTGGGAGTCGTACTTCCCCAATCTTCGTTGTTAAAAAATGCAGTTGTTGTTTGAAATCTTAATTCATGGTTCGCAACTCCGTAAGCCGCTTGAAATGTATAGCCCGGTAACAAGTCAACATAAATCCGGTAAGTTGTAGAACCTGCAGGTAATGCACCAACACTTCCTGCTGCATCAGCAGCATTGGAAATATAGTATTTCTCCACAATGATTCCCTCAAGACCATTTTGCGCAAAGGCAAATTTAGAGCAGACAGCAAGTACAAATAAGAATAGATATTTTTTCATTTTCAGTTGGTTATTTGACAGATATAGAATTTAATTCAATACACCGAATTGATCAGGCAAAGGTAGAATGCGCCCACCTTCCTAAAACATAGGCGCTATTAAGATTATGTTATAAAATCTTTACGTAAGCAATGGATTACTGGCAAATCTTGTCTATTTCGCCAATAAAAACGAGAAAATCCAAAATATCTACTTGCATATCTAAGTTCAAATCTTCAACACATTGAGCACACGGGGTGTTCCATTTACTAAGGATATAAAAGAAATCAGCATTGGATACAGTACCATTTATATCGATATCCCCCAATATAGTTTTCAATCCCAACGAAGCATTTCCACTAGAAGGTACAATAACACCACTGCAGTTAGACACCAGACAACGATATGTATTTCCCTGCATACTTAACGAAGGCGCGTTAATAGTCAATACAGGAGAATTTGTACCAGAATAGAAAAGACCATCAATGATATTCACTCCATTCTCCTGCCATTGATAGGATAATGGACCGGTACCACTGGCTGCCACCTGAAAAACTGCAGTTCCTACTCCGGCGCAAATATTGTTCACTGAAGCCGGTTGTGAAGAAATTACCGGTGCTGCACAAAAATCATCTGCAATAATTTTAAAATCATCAATCTTATAAAATCCATTAAATGAATTTCTGGAAAAACTCCATTTCACATACACCATTGGTTGATTATTCACCAATGCAGGCAAGGTCAATCCTGCTCCTGATGCCAGACCCCATGTTCCTGCTGTTGGTTCTGTATAAGTAACCGGGAAGTAATTCAACCCATCTAGACTCCATTGCAATGAATAAGTAACGTAAGACGAATAGCGCGATGTAGATTTAATCATACCAAAAGACAATCGGATATCGGTATGACCAAGTGTTGAAAAACTCAATGTTGCTGTAGAATTTCCGAGTACACTACACCCGAGGGATTCACCAAGCGTATTCACGAAGCCCTTATAATTCCCTTCCGACAAATAAGCCCCACCAGAAACGCCCGGATAACCGCCAGAAGGATTGTTAGTACTTATATTCATATTGCGCCCGGTGAATGTCCAGCCTACAGGGTTTACAGTAGCTAAGTTTCCAAAACTTGTAGAGTATAGAATTGTTTGCGCATTCAACTCGCAAACATTCAACCCGAAAAGTTGAAACAGCAGTAAAAGAATAAAAGGTCGGACTGACATTGGTACTATGGTTTGGGGAAACAAATTTGAAAAAACCAAATTCCAATCCTATTAACCTAATACTATTAAATTATTAATTCTAAACCTGCTTTACAAAATAATAATATAGGTAACCATTTAATAAGTCTTCGATAATTTACAGCCCTTTTTCAGACCGGATATTTGTATCCTCACAGCTGAGGAATAAATTCAACTATTTGCATCAAACAGACAAGAATAGATTTGAATCCTCCTCATCCAGAATGAATCCAGCATTCAAAAATACGGTTTAACGGAGTTAAATTACCAAACCTCCGAAACGAAATAAGATCTTACTTGTTTGTTAATCAAACAGTTGTACGCTTTTCATTTGTTCCAGGCGGGGTGGCAAAACCATCCCGCTTTTTACATTTTCACCGTTGAAATCTTGTAAGATCCGACTTGAATTCTCAGAGTAAGAACGGTTTATTTCAATCATATTTGCACTCTTACATCAAATGAAGAAAGCCGGAAGCAAGGACATCGCCTTTTTATTGAAGAAAAGTGGGATCGCACTTACTGTGAAAGCAGGAGGAATGATCACACAGTACATTTTCATTTTTACGATGGCTCAATTGCTGGGTCCGGGTCAACTTGGCTCGTACACGCTAGCATTTACTGTTGTACAGCTTAGCTCCATCCTGGCCTTACTTGGACTGGATAATTTAATCATCCGAAAAATCGCAGCAGCGAAGGCAGCAGGAAATCTGACAGATTTAAAACAGGCCTACCTGACCTCCAGAAAAATTACCGGTATTACCTCCTTAATTCTGGCAATTCTACTGTACTTTGCTTCTCCATTTCTTGCGAATGTGATTTTCCAGAAGCCGGGCATGCTCAATCATCTCCAATTTGCCAGTATGGCTTTACCGCCTTTTACCTGGATTGTTTTGCATGCCGCAGCATTTCGTGGCGCGAAAAACATGATAGGATTTACTTTATTCAAAACGATTATTCCTTTACTAAACACCGCTCTCATACTTCTTGCATTCTACTCCAACAGTTCCATTACACCTGTTCAGGGATTTACAATAACTGTTTTTATAGTATCGATAGGGTATCTTGTTGTCTGGAATAAATTTCAATCGATAAATGAAATCAATGCAGGAGCACAAATCGAATGGCTCGATCTGATTAAACAATCGCTACCGATGATGATTACGGGATCGGTTTTTTTCATACTGAATTGGGTAGACAATCTGGTTATTGGTATTTACCGCACAGAGTCAGAACTGGGGATATATGATACAGCATTTAAAATCTCCTCCGCTTCAGCTGCCATACTGATGGCTGTGAATGCTATTCAAGCACCTACCTTCGCAGAGATTCATAGCCAAAAAGATCATCAGCGTTTACGCAAATACGTATATAACTCGACGCGACTGCTCTTTTATGCAACAGCTCCTCTCACCATACTATTATTGATTTTTCCCGAATGGATTCTATCACTGTTCGGTAAAGACTTTACGCCGGGAGCATACCCTTTGCAGATACTCGCTATTGGCAATTTCATAAACTGCATTACAGGATCTGTTGGTATTCTTCTAATGATGACAGGTTACCAGATACAATACAATCGAATTATCATGACAGCTGCTGCCATAGGTATCGGACTAAATTTTCTGCTGGTACCAATACTTGGAATAGAAGGAGCTGCATATTCTTCCACTATCTCTAAAATAATCTGGAATCTATGGTCAGTATATTTTGTATATAAAAATCTGGGACTTGTATCAATCTATCTTCCAGGTCTAAAACGACCATCGCCATCTGCTCCAAACAAATTTGATTTTAAAGACAAGCCGAATACCAACCAATGAGCAGTTCATCAAATCAACCCAACTTCTTCATTGTAGGTGCTGCAAAAGCCGGTACAACGTCTTTATATCATTATCTGGCACAGCATCCGGATGTATATATGAGTCCTATCAAAGAACCCAATTTCTTTGCAACAGATATTGACCACGAAGCGATACGACCACAAGTAAAAGATCGAATCCGTCTTTTGAATATTGATGAATTTCTGAAAGGATCAATGTCAAAAGGAATCCACAGAGCATTTATCAGTAAGCCGAGTGATTATTTTGCATTATTCAGGTTTGCTGATGGTAAAAAAGCAATCGGTGAAGCAAGTGCCTCCTACTTGTTCTCTCAGACTGCTGCTCAGGAAATATACAAATACAATCCTGAAGCCAAAATCATTATACTGCTTCGAAATCCTGTTCAGCGAATGTATTCTCATTATCTAATGGACAAGAGAATGACAGTTACAACGCTTTCATTCGAGGATGCTATTGAAGAAGATAAAAAAACCAAAGTGCGTAAGTGGGCTGCAGCATCTTTGTATCTGGAACTAGGTGAATACTATCAGCAGGTAAAACGATTTAAGGAACTATTTCCTGAAAAGAATGTACTTGTATTGCTTAGTGAAGAATTAAAATCGAATCCGGTTGAGACTATCCGACAGGTTTATAAATTCCTGAACATTGATGAACATTTTCAACCGGACTTTACCCGGGAGTTCAATACCGCCGTTGTAGCAAGAAACAGTTTGCTGCAAAAAATAATTTCCATCAATTATCTTCGGGTTAAAATCAGAAGACTCTTTAAAAACACCGGACTAAAGAAACATATCAAGCAGGCAGTATTCACTAAACCGGAAGAAGCCCAAATGCCAATCGAAACAAAAATAAAATATACCGAATATTATAAATCTGATATTCTCAAGCTATCAGAATTAATTCAGAAAGACCTTCATAAATGGATACAGTAAATACTCTTCATCCCAATTTTCTCGTTGCAGGTGCTGCCAAATGTGGTACAACATCACTCTACCACTATTTAAAACAGCATCCGGATGTGTATATGAGCCCTATTAAAGAAACGAATCACTTCTCACAGGATATACGACCGGAAAATTTCAGTGATGAGTATAAAATCTATGAGAAAAGTAAACGATTAAATATTGAGGAATTTGTTAAAAGTGATATGACCGGCGATCAGTGGGGTGCGTACGTGCTGAATTATGATCATTATATCCAGCTTTTCCGCTTTGCTACCGGGAAGAAGGCCATCGGTGAAATAAGTAACTCGTATTTGTACTCTTCAGTTGCTGCAGCGAATATCAAGGCAAAATATCCGGATATTAAAATTGTCGCCATTCTTCGTCAGCCTGCTGAAAGAGCTTACTCCCATTACCTGGCAAATCTGCGTGACGGACGTACCACTTTACCTTTTCGCGCAGAAGTTGAAAAAGATGATGCGAAAGAAAAACATGGTTGGAGTATTTCACATCTGTATTATGAGCTGGGGCTTTATGCTGATCAGATTGAACGATTCCAACAATTATTTCCTGCAAGTCAACTGAAGGTGTATTTGTTTGATGACTTGAAAAATAACAACAGAGCACTGGTAAAGGACCTATTCAGGTATCTGAATTTACAGGAAGATGTTGCTATTAATTTTGATGAAAAACACAATGAAGCACGTCTGCCTAAAAATCCGGGGTTGATTAAATTTATTACTCAACTAGGTATAAAGCGAAGAATCTTTCGGGCACTACCTAAATCATGGCAAAAAAATGTAAAAAACTCCTTCTTCAAAGAAGGGAAAGCGCCAAAAATGGATCCTGCCGACCGTAAGTGGATGACAGATCGTTATGTCTCCGATATCCACAAACTCGAAAAACTGATCGGCCGCGACCTTTCGCATTGGTTGTCCTGACGAATATGGCTACAAATAGAATCATACCTGATTTCTTCATTGTCGGAGCTCCTAAAGCCGGAACTACTGCATTGCACGCCTATCTGGATCATCATCCACAGGTATCCATGAGCAGTGATAAGGAGCCTAATTTCTTCAGCTGGGAAGAAATTGAATCGCAGAATTTATACTACAC
>JBIIRF010000142.1:0-6207 GCA_044341715.1 Bacteroidia bacterium
TTGAAATGCTTCCTGTAAAAATCAGGATATATACAGCTATGAAAATGCATCGAATGATAGGCTGCATTTATTTTATCTGTTTAAAAGCTTTGTGTAGTCTCTGTATCCCGGTTTGTCTTCGTACCAGTCCGGATAAAGTGTTCCTCCTGATTGAACCCATTCTCCGAATTTCAAATAAGCATTAAGAATGGATGTTTTTTCCGTGATGATTGGAAATGCAGCAGGGATGTTCAGACACCATGGTAAATTATTGTCTGATTTGTAATATCGTCCCATGGCTACATTGCTGCGGTCTTGTCCTGTATTGAAGAGGGCGTAGTCGGCAAGCGAAGTTGGAGGTTTGTCCGGAAGATGAATTTCGTATCCTCTGCGTTTGTTGGAGATGAGGAATGGATTGAAGGGCGCATCTCCGAGTGTGGCAGGAGGAATGCCGCTTACAAATCGTACTGCAAGTCGTATTGTATCACTTGTAATTACGGGTGACCCCGGCTCTGTATTTACATAGTAGCCAACCGGTCTTGGTGCAACGTTGTTGGAGTTGTCAAAAACTACCACAACTGCTGTGTTTTGTCCTGCTTCTGTACCGTTGGCATTTACGGATATATATTTTTCAGTGTAGAGTGGGCCGTTTACTGTTTCAACGAAGTATCCGGGGACAGGGAATTCTATTCCAAAGCCGTGTTGGTATGATCCTCCTGCTGCTTTTACAAATACTTTGGATTGTATTTCCTTGATGTCGTTGTTGGCATTTTTTATGAGATTATAACGATAGCCGATGAGCATGTCGTTCATATCGTAATCACCTCTGTACGGCCATAAGTCTTCAAAAGCAAGATACCCGAAAGTTGTTTCAGATGGGTAGTAGCTGTTGTAGGCGAGTTCGGCATCATAAGGATATTCGTCGTAAAGGTCTTCTACGCCATCCCCGTCAGTGTCTATTGGGCCTGCTGCTCTGTTTAAACTAGCAGAGTTGAACGCTGTGGTTGTATTGGCAGTCAGATGAAAAACAAGGTCGTTGAAGTCGTCGTCGTTTCCGGAGTTTCTGTTTTGATCTTCAAAACTGAGGATCATTTTTTGTTCGGTGGAATCCCATAGCAATACATGGTGATGTCTGCCGGATAGTGTGTTTTCCGGGTTGAGCGTTTCGTTGGTATAGTATTGGTTTGTACCATTTCCAACTGTGGCGCTGCTGATATCGTAGGCATCGGTTAGTATGACAAATCCAATGGCGGAGTCGGGACTGAAACTTCCCAGATATACTTTGTCTCCACTTACCAGACCTCCTCCTGAATTGCGATAGCTAAGATTGGGGAATGCAACTTTTATTGATGATATGTCTGCAGTAGTTGTAGGTGGATTGTTTTTCGGATAGGTGTAGTATCCTAAACTGTTTCGGTTGATTGTTCCTTCATGAATAAAAGTGATCCAGATATCACTGTTCTGTTGAACTTCTATTGCTGAGCCGTTGGTGAGATACTGTGGATGATAAACCGGAACCGGACGATTGTCGGGTAAATTACTGTTGAGTCGTTTTAATACAGGAGTGTTTAATGGGTCTCTTCCGCTTGCGAGATAGGAGGGGACACCTTGCGAATCCCAATTGCCTAAATAGGTTTTTGATGGTACTGCGCTTGTGCGGGCACCACTTTGCTGAAGGAATCGTCGCGATTTGGTTCCTCCGGTTGCGTGAATTCGGTTAGGATTACTTCCTCCAAGTGTCATGTTGATGGAGTTGCTTTGTAATCCGGCAAGGGCATTGTTGGGAAGACCGATGTAATTGGTGTTGACTATTACCTGTGCGGTAGATTTCTGTACTTTGAAGTTCCCGGTAAGCTGTCCCGCTGAATTGGAGATTCCTGTGAAAAGTATTTTACCGCCGTTTTCGGGAAGGTCTGAAAGGATGTTTATTCGTACTCCGGGTATTGGAGCATCGGTATTTGTTTTTAAATTCAGCTGAAGACTTACATTTTTTTCTATGTCATATGAAAACCCGGCTGGTATCAGAAGTTGATTGATATCAGTTACCGGACCATTGGTTCCTGCCGGATCCTGGTATTCGTCAATCTCCTTTACACAGGCTGTTTGTGACAGCATGATGGTGCCTGTCAGGAGGGAAAGAAGTAAATGTTTAATTCGTTTCATTGATTCAGTCGTACTCCGGAAAGTACTCTCCATTTTACGACTGAAATCAATAGATGGATGGTAGAATCACATTCTAATTCTTACAGAAAAAATCAGTAATACATATGCAGAATTGAACGGATTATGCAGAATTCTTACACTTTCTGATTTCAGGCCGGTGAATTTCCCGGTACTACTTTTCTGGCTGAACGCTCCCATGCGGATGATTGTCCTCCTTTTGCGTAACGGAAGAATCCGGCAATAGCTGCATAGTTCATCATGATGAAGTAGTAGGGTATAAAGAATGGTTTGAATTTGATTTCTCTTCGCTCAAGAAGATATCCTGCAATACCAAACAGATAAAAACAAAGGTGTAGTTGAAGTACAATCGTGTAGAATACGTTGTCCTGCGCAAGAAGAATGTTCATTGGAATTACGAGGAATAGAAATAATGGCGCCAATGTCCAGCGTAATACACGGTGAGATACATACTGAAAGGTCAATACGGGATGTTTGAATACATTGAACAGACTTCCAAGTCGACTCATGGCTTGCCATCCACCTGCGCAGATTCTGATTTTTCGTTTTAATTCTTCCTTGCTGTTTTCAGAGGATGTTTCCAGTGCTGTTGCTGTCGGATCATATAAAACCCGGTAGCCGGCTTGCGTAATGCGAAGTGAAAGTACAAAGTCATCCAGGATTGTATCTTCTTCAAGTGGTCTGAAGAGGTGTTTACGGAAGGAGAATAATTCTCCTGCTGCACCAACAACGGTTAGTAGTCTTGCGTCAAACCGTTTTAGCATGGATTCATACTTCCAATAGAATCCTTCGCCGGCGCCGGCAGCATTTTCACGATCGCTTTGAAGAATTCTCTTTTCTCCACTTACTGCACCCACAACAGGATTGATGTAGTGACGTACCAGTGATTTGACAGCATCTGCCGGGAGAATGGTATTGGCATCAGAGAAAATAATGATTTCGCCGGAAGCATGATTTACTGATCTGTTTTCAGCGGCTGACTTTCCTTTGCGTGCCGGTTCATGCAGGACTTCAATCTGACTGTACTGTGTTAGCAAATCTTCAGAGCCATCTGTTGATCCGTCGGTGATAAATATAATCTGTAGTTTATCTGAAGAATAGTCGAGTTCGAGACAGTTTTTTACTTTGTCCTTTAAAATATCTCCTTCGTTATAGCATGGTACTATAAAAGAAACGGTAGGCTCAAATTTTGGATTTACGATTTTTCTTTCAGGAATAAACAACTCCCTTATTTTTACCATGGCATATAAGATGATTCCATAGCCGAAATAGGCGTAAAAGATGATGAAGATAAATGCCCAGAATGATATTTCAAGAATACTCATATAGCCAGTTTTAAGGGTGTTGGACTTTGTTCAGGTTTCTCCCACCGATTGGTGTTGGAGTTATATTGTTTAAGGATCCGGGCTGGATTACCGGCAACTATACTATAGTCGGGTACGTCTTTTGTAACAACGCTTCCTGCGGCAACTACTACATGTTTCCCCAGCGTGACTCCCGAGGTTATGACAGCATTCGCTCCAACCCAGCTATCATCTCCAATGGTAACGATGGCCGTTTTGCATGGCTGTAATCGAATTGGGGTATTAATGTCTTCGTAACCATGGTTCAATGCAGAAATAACCACGTTTTGAGCTAGAATTACATTATTGCCAACAGTGACAGGACCGATAATCGTATTGCTCATTCCGATACGGCTGCCAAAACCGATTTTAACTTCTCCCATTCCATTATTGACAACTGAAAAATCCTCGATGGTGGAATTCGCACCAATACTGAATTTGTTAAAGGGAAGAACGTCCATCCGTGTTCGTCTGCGAATAAGTGCTCCTTTTCCTTTTTTATGGATAAAAGGGTTTACTACCAGACTTACCCACCACCTTGGTCGTGCCTGATTTTTTGGCATGAGCAGGTATAGAAGGAATTTTTTTAATCCCGGGTTGTTTTTGATGCGGTGTAGAAGGGACATCTGTAATGGGGTTACCGGTTTTCTACGGAAAGTAACTCCATTGGGTTCCGTTTTGGTAAGTTTCAACTTGATTTTCTTACAAAATGTCGAAACGATTTTTTTCATTCTTCGTTCAATTGCTATTGATTTTACCCCCAAATGATCAAAGGACGTGATATAATTATTGTTGGATTGCAACCATGGGATATTCCCATAGGGAGTAATTGTAAAAACATTGCAACGGAGCTTTAGAGGTTTAACCGTGTTTTATATGTTAATCCTCCGCTCGACCGAAGTACATATTTGAAGGGGCAGAAGCAGGAAGCTGTTCAGCGAAGGATCGATGTAATTAAAGGCAAATCGGATGGTCTGGTTAAGGTTAAAGATGGACTTTGGAACCTTTATCCTTCGCGATTAGCAGAGTCAATTAACTGGATCGGTGCTTCGGGGATATTTCATTGGT
Organism: Bacteroidia bacterium; assembly: GCA_044341715.1. Classification (GTDB taxonomy): domain Bacteria; phylum Bacteroidota; class Bacteroidia; order AKYH767-A; family OLB10; genus JAJTFW01. The sequence continues at coordinate 4,572 of JBIIRF010000142.1, forward strand.
TGAATAAAATCAATAACCGACGACTCGCCAATGATATCCAGTCGGCAATGAATCTCTTAAATATGAAGGACGTCATTCTTTTTAATGATCAGTCAATGATTCGTTGCTTTCATTTAAAAGAAATGTTACAGCCCGATTTTTTTATATATTATATCCGTGATAATTTGAGTTCTATTCCATACTTCCGTAAGCATGCTTTAGCAATGGAACATCAACTGATTGCAGAGGCGGATGTTGTGGCTACAAATTCAGAATTTCTGGCTGAATACGCCCGTAAATACAACCCTGATTCGAAGTTTGTTGGTCAGGGATGTGATTTTGGTTTGTATAAAGATGTCCCAAATATTCAGGTGGCCAATGAGCTCCTGCATCTGCCGCGACCAATTATCGGCTATACCGGATTTTTAACGTCTGTTCGATTGGATATTCAACTACTCATTCATCTGGCTAAATCAAATAATGATTGGCAATTAGTATTGGTAGGGCCGGAAGATGATGCCTTTAAGCAAAGCGAACTTCATCAATTGAAGAATGTTCATTTTTTGGGGAATAAGTCTCCGGATTCATTGCCCGGTTTTATGAAAGCCTTTGATGTAGCTATAAATCCACAGTTGGTGAATGAAGTGACCGTAGGTAATTATCCCCGAAAAATTGACGAGTATCTGGCAATGGGAAAACCGGTTATAGCTACCTATACACCCTTTATGGAATATTTTAAATCACAAACTTATCTGGCCAATTCGAAAGAGGAGTTTGTTGAATTGACTGCTACTGCTCTCCGTGAAGATTCTAATGAAAAAGCGGAGAGTCGTATCCAATATGCACTTACCCATACCTGGGAAGCAAATGTAGATGCCATTAGTGATCTGGCAGAACAAAAAATGAAGTTGAACGTAGAAACCCCTATCTGATATAATACTTATGAAAAATTCAAAAATCAATATCGGTCAATATACCGAGTTTACCGAGGTGGTAGACATTAAACGCCTGAATTTTATTGCCGATATCATTCAGACTTATTGCCAGCCCGGTGCGAAAGTACTGGACATCGGCTGTGGTAATGGTAACATTGCTCGTGGTATCGGAAGCCTTGGTTATCATGTTACCGGAATTGATTTTAGTGAAAACGCTGTTCGTTATGCGAAGTCGAAAAACACACTCCCAAATGTGGATTTCAGAGTTTGCAGTGCAGAGCAGGTTACCGATGGTGATCAGTTTGATGCTGTAATCTGCAGTGAGGTTCTTGAGCACTTGCATAATCCGGATGGTTTGATGAATACCATTGCAAAGATTCTTCGTCCGGGAGCTATCTTAATTGCTACCGTGCCGAATGGTGTTGGTCCTCGCGAATTATTGGTGACTCGTCCTGTTCAGAAGATGTCTAAAAGCTGGATGGGTGGTTTGATTAACCAGTCGAAGAAAATGCTTGGATATAGTAATAGTACCGTTCAGAGTCAATCTGAAGATTTAACACATGTGCAGTTCTTTACGAAGCATGCAATCACTTCTTTGATCCAAAAACATGGATTTGATCTTCTGCAATTTGGTCATTCAAACTTTGTAGAGAAAGTATTTCCGTATTCGATGCTTACTCGTCGCGTGAAGGCTCTTTCGAAGCTCGATAATTCCGTAATTG
>JBIIRF010000143.1:0-6175 GCA_044341715.1 Bacteroidia bacterium
ATTTTGTGTTTACATAATGTTTATTTTTCAGATGGTTATCCGCGCTGATCAGCCCAATCCGATTCGTCCGTGTTCCATTTCTTTACGCTAGCAGATTTCAGATTTTCAAATGATCAATGTTTAATTATTCTTGAGGTTTTTCCATTTACATTTAACAGATAAACATTGCTTTCAAATTGCTCAAGATTGATAGTTGTACTTTTGGTGATTCCGTCATTTTCGTGAACCGGGAATGTGGAAATTCGCTTGCCTGATATGTCGTATAATTGCAGGATGGTTTCTGAAGTTATAGTTTCTTTGAAATGAATATTTACAAGATCTTTTGTTGGATTCGGATAAATATAAAATGAGTCATCCAAATTCGAATTTTCGTTGATTGCAGTTGGGTAGGGTGCTCCTACAAATATCATTAAATAATTATTGGTATCAACTCGTAACACGGTTGGATCTCCGCCTTGAATGTTTGTATTTACATAACCATTCCATACGCCCGCGTTGGAAGAATGGTTATACCATATTCCTGCTGAACCGGCACCGTAGAATCTTAATTCTGAAGTATCTTTTACCATAAAATTTCCTGTCCAGTTGTGGAAATTATCTGATGGTATATTAGGAACTGCTGTGAAATTAACTCCGTCGGGTGATACATAATGGTAGGAACCTTGCTGTGGGCTTCCGATTGGTGATGAATAATGATATGAGGACTTGAAATAAATTACAGCAGGATCTATGACCCTGTTGTTAAGTACATTGACTCTTGGATTTAATTCGAATGTGTAGTTTACTCCATCTGTTGAAACGGCAGAATGAGTATCAATTGTTGAGTCAAGTACCGCAGGCATTGTGGCGCTCGAGGAAAAATATATACGAACACTATCATTTCCCATTGCAATAAGTGTTGGGTCAAATGGACGTTGGTAGCCGCTCGGCATTCCTGAGATAGTAATTGGGGTAGGTGTAGTCCAGTTCAATCCATTATCGTATGAAAATTTTACCGCTACCCGATCCCAGGTTGGCGAAGGATTGGGTTGTCGAAACCATTGAAAAGTTGCAATCAGTGTATCTCCTTTCCATCTAATTACTGATGGGACTCCGGCTGAATCCTGGAAAACTGATGGTGTGTTGAAAGTGATTCCATCTGTTGACCACGCAATGTTCAATGGTTGTTGCCAGGGAAAAGTTTGGGCTATACTCTGCAAATTGCCTAGTAATGATAGAATTAGTAAGTTGATTAATGACTTCATATTTCTTAATTATAATGATAAAAATAGCGTAATTTAAGTTCCATGGACATAATTAGAGTGTTGATGCGTTTCATCAGCTATCAATTCCCGATGGGAACGCAGATAAGGTCGATGCTGCGGGTTTACACGGATTTATTTTGTGGAAGTGGAATACAATAACTTACTGAATTTAATCCGCGAAAATCAGCTAAATCCGCTACACCAGTGTTCCTGCTTTAACAGCAGATTATTTCCTGTCCGCAAAGTACATATCAATCTCTCCTTTGTTCTTGGCTTCTATTTTCCCTCTGTAGTGACAAAGGCATTTTTCCTTGACAAGCTCATAGGTGCTTCCACTGATGTTTATTTTTCCTGCCTCTGAGTGTTGCTCCATTCTTGCTGCAACATTTACCGTGTCGCCCCAAATGTCGTACGCATATTTCTTTAATCCGACAACACCTGCAACAACAGGGCCTGTATGTATTCCAATTCTTAATTCAAAGGCAGTTTCGCCTCTGGATTCTTTTTCTTTTCTTCTGGTTTCCATAAACTCGCGGATTTCAAAGGCCGCTTCCAACATATCAGCAGCATGAGTAAAGTTGCTCACCGGTAATCCTCCTACACAGAGATATGCATCGCCTATCGTTTTTATTTTTTCAATGCGATGTTTTTGTAATATCGTATCGAAGGCGCTAAAGCAAGTGTTGATTTCATCTACCAGCAATTCGGAGCTGATACGCTCACTGAGATGCGTGAAATCTTTAAAGTCGGTGAACATGACGGTTACCATTGTGAAGGCTTTGGCCTTCGCACGTCCGGTGGTTTTTATTTCTTCTGCAACTTCTGCCGGAAGGATATTCAGCAGCAATTCTTCACTACGCTTTTTTTCTTCTTCGCTGATTTTTTTCTCTCGACTGATACGGTTACGTTGTCGCAATACCACCGTGGCGAATAACAATACAACGCCGAATCCTGCCAGTAATCCGTTGCGCACTATTGTTTGTTTACGGGTTTCTTCGCGGGCCTTTTCGTCTTTTTTATCCTGATCTGCTTTTGCCTGTGCTTCCTTTTTATCGTATTCGAATTGCAGTTGCTGTGCAGTGATTTTTTGTGTTGTTTCGAGATTGACTAGACTATCCTGGTTTAGAATATATGACTTATAATGCGCAAGAGCTGATTTGAAATCACCGGTCGCACTGTCTAGTTTAGAAAGTTCCAACTCTGACAACATTATACTTTGAACATCACCCAGTTCTTTTGCTGTGCTTAGTGCCTGATTAATAATTTTACGGGCTTCTGCATATTTTTTTTGGATAAGATAAACTTCACCAATGTTTATTTGAGAATAGGAGATACCATATTTTTCATTTTGCTCTTTTCGGATTTCCAATGAGGCAAAGAAATTCTTCAAGGCCTCTTCGTATTTTCCCTGTTGCTTCAAGTTGTTTCCGATATTATTGTAGGCATCACCTATGCTTTTTTTATTGCCTTGTTCACGTGCTATTTCCAGGGCAAGGGTATGATGTTTCAGTGCTTCCGGATAATTTCCAAGATCGAAATACAAGTTACCGATATTGATATGAGATGATATGTATTCAGCGCGGTCTCCGGTTTCTTCACGTAACGCCAGCGACTTTTTATACATCTTCATCGCCATCTCTTTATTTCCCTGGTTATTGTAGATGAGTCCGATGTTGTTATACGATCCGGCTTGAAGTTTTTTATCGCCGAGCTGTTCGCGGATTTTCAATGCAGCTAGAAAATGCTTTAGGCCAAGTGGATAGTTCCCTAGTTGGTAGTAAATGCTTCCTATTCCGTTATGCGATTCGGAAATGCCGGATAAATCCTGAATTTGGTTTCGTATTTTCAGTGATTGTTCAAAATAAAGCAATGCGGTATCATACTCGCCTTTGTACCAGTATAGCACTCCTTTGCAGGATAAAGCACCTCCCCAACCTTTTTTATCGCCAATACTGATGGCTCTCTTTTCTCCGTTGACAGCGTAGTCCAAACTTTGTTGTGGATCACTTCCACGGTAGAGTTTGGAGAGCTGAAGCATCAATTCTACAGCTATTGTGTCTTGTATTCCTACTCCTCTGTTCAATTCCTTTCGCGATGTCTCGTATTGCTCAAGAGCCTTTTTCAGGGAGTCTGTTTTCTCCTCCTGGGCTACAAGGCGTAGTGAAAAAAACAAAAAGACAGATATAATTAAACCGCGAAGAAGCATAGGAGTGAAGCGCTCAGGAGTTGATTTTTGCTAAAAGTACAAAAGGAAATTCTCCGCTTCTAATTCTATTGTTGTAATCCCCGCTTTCGGTGATAAAAATCAATACCTGGTTATGGACTTTTTGGAGGAGGGAACACAGATGAAACGAATGGTGCGGTTCCGCAAGTTTATATCTCTAAACTTACGGAATTCGCAGATTTATTTTGTGCAAGATGTATATTGTTATATATCGAATTTAATCCGCGTATTCCGCTTACAGACATATTGTTCTAAGGATGGAGTTAGTTGAAGCGGAACAGCTAAATCTGTGTTGATCCGTGTTCCAAACCAGAGAGAACGCAGATTTGACGAATGAAGCGGATGTTCGGAGATTATTTATCATTTTATCAATTTACCAACTTACCAACTCGGCAATTTGCCAATTCCAAATCTGTATCTTTGTACCATGCAATTCTCCTCCGTAATCGGCCAGCAGGCTGTTAAAGACCGGTTGATTTCTTCCAGTCGTGAAGGACGGGTTTCCCATGCTTTATTGTTTTTCGGACAACCCGGTTCAGGCGTATTGCCGATGGCGCGTGCGTTTGCTCAATACCTGAACTGTGAGTCGCCTGGTGATACAGATAGTTGTGGTGCTTGTGGTTCCTGCCGTCGTGCCTCGAAAATGGTGCATCCGGATATCCATTATGTGTATCCGATTGTGACGGGAAGAACGAAAAATCCTACCAGTGTGGATTTCATTGAGGAATGGCGAAATCTGATTCTGCCGCATCCGTATGTGAATCTGAATGACTGGGTCGATTTTATTACCGATGGTGATTCTAAAAACAAGCAAGGACTCATTCCTGCTGATGAGGCGCAGCAGATCATTCATAAAATCAGTCTGAAGGCTTTCGAGGGAAAGTACAAAGTGGTGATAATCTGGATGCCGGAGAAGATGAACCTGACATCTGCCAATAAACTGTTGAAAAGCCTGGAGGAACCGCCTGATGATACGGTGTTTATTCTGGCTTCGGAAGCGCGGGATCAGTTGATGACGACCATTTTGAGCCGTACACAACTTGTGAAACTGGCGCGTTTGACCGACGAAGAGGTGGCTGCCGGTATTGCGGAGGCTGCTTCAATGTCGATGGCTGAGGCTTTTGACCTGGCTCGATTGGCGGAAGGAGATTACAATCAAGCCCTCGAACTGGCCGGTAGAGAGAAAGGCTCCGGCTCTCACGAAGAAGCATTTCTGAACTGGATGCGCCTCTGTTTCAATCCGTTCAAGACGATGGATAAACTCTTGTCGTGGGTAGATGGAATGGCTGCAGAGTCGAAAGAAGAGCAGAAACAATTTCTCGCCGCTAACCTTTCGGTTTTGAGAGAATGTGTGTTGATAAATATGGCAGATGGTCCGCTGGTAAAGATGGCTGTGCCGCAACGTACTGTGGTTCAGAAGTTTCTGCCGTTTATCAATGTGAATAATGTGGATCCCTTCATGGAAGCTTTGAGTGAGGCGTCGTTTCATATCGAAAGGAATGCGCATGGAAAGATCTTATTCTTAGATTTGTCATTGAAGATCCATTCGATTCTTCAGATTAAATAGTTCCGTTGTCAGCCTCTACTGGTCGACGTCAATAAAGCGGAATATCAATATATATAGCCAACAGGCGGTTCATAAAACAGCAAACTATGGGATGCAGTTCATGTTCAACCGCCACCAGTACCGGATCCCCTGCAGGCTGTCGCAATAATGGAACTTGTGGCACCGGCGGATGTAATAAATTAAACGTCTATAACTGGCTTGCTGATATGTATCTCCCGGAGGGTCAAAAGCCTTTCGATATTGTGGAGGTACGATTCAAGGGAAGCCGAAAAGAGTTTTACCGGAATATCAATAACCTCGATTTACATGTCGGGGAGATGGTGGCAGTTGAAGGAAATCCCGGTCACGATATCGGGGAAGTAAGTATGGTAGGCGAACTGGTGCGTTTCCAGTTGCGCAAGCGGGGTCTGAAGGAAGACTCGCATGAAATAAAACAACTCTATCGTTTAACGAAGGAGGCTGACATCGATAAATGGAAGGAAGTAAAAGGCCTCGAGTTTGAAACGATGCATGGCTCTCGTACGATTGCGCTGGAACTGGGTCTGAAGATGAAAATCTCAGATGTGGAGTATCAGGGCGATGGGAAGAAGGCTACGTTTTTTTATACGGCCGATGATCGTGTCGATTTCAGGGAGTTGATTAAGCGACTGGCGGATCAGTTTAAAATACGGATCGAGATGCGGCAGATTGGCATGCGGCAGGAGGCAGCCCGTTTGGGTGGTATCGGTTCCTGTGGTCGTGAATTATGTTGCTCTACCTGGCTGACAGATTTTAAAGTGGTTTCTACAAGTGCCGCGCGCTATCAGAACCTGAGTCTGAATCCGATTAAACTCGCGGGACAATGCGGTAAATTGAAGTGTTGTCTCAATTTTGAGCTCGATACATATATCGATGCCGTTAGAGATATTCCGGAATCCAATATCAAATTGCAGACAGGAAAAGGCCTGATGTTGCATCGTAAAACAGATATCTTCAAGCGGATTATGTGGTATGCATTGATCCCTGAGCCGAAGGAAGATGGTGAGCGTGTGTTCATGGGTGCTGAACAATGGGTGCCGATGAGTGTGGATCGTGTGAAGGAGATTATCGCTTTGAATAAAGCCGGTCAGAAGCCGGAGGATGCAGGTGCTCTCGAGTTCG
>JBIIRF010000144.1:0-6163 GCA_044341715.1 Bacteroidia bacterium
AAAAGCGCCACCCTGTTATGAACAAAGTGGCGCTGAATAACCGGCGAACCGGATATGGACTACTTCATAAACCGGTACGTTACTGCTTCAACGGAATTTCGGAGTTGAATAGTATAAATACCACTTGTTAAAAGGTTGAAATCAACGGGAATAAGATTCGAACCATAGTTGGCTTCCGACTGTACAGGCTGCATGACCAATCTTCCGGTCATGTCAAAAACTGAAAGCACAACAGGCTCCGATCTGTTATAATCGAAGATAACTGCATCCTGGTCATCGTTGAGCACGTACAGAATCTCAAATTTACTATCAACTGCAAATCGCACGGGTACATAATCGCTGGCTTCATTGATTGTACCGTCCAAATCCTGTTGCAGTAGTCGATAGTAGTTCACCCCCATTTCAGGCTGACGATCCCAGGCTTCATAATGTTGAATCACACTGCTGTTACCTGCTGCGGGAAGTTTTGCAATCAGTTTGGTCTCTACGAGGTCAAGACTTCTCTCCACGGTAAAAGATTCGCTGTTGGTTTCTGTTGCAGTTGACCATTTCAGAAGCACATCTTCTCCTACTTGCACCGCTTCGAAAGATAAGAGTTCTACAGGAAGCGGATTGTTGTTGTTGGAGATGGCCCAAGGCAGGAAGTTTCCGATAGGCCCTGACGGTGAAAAGAACGGTGCCGGACCTGCAGGAAGAACAGGCCAGTCCCAGTTCAATATACGAACAGAATCAGCTGATCCTACAGGCACATAATAATCCTGCGCATAGGACAACGTAGTACCAAGAGTTGAAGCTACCGGAGTTCCTGCATTATTCGAGATGCGGATCCAGGCATTGTAAGTGGAAGTGTTTGCTGTTCTCCATGGTTGTGCCCGCCCTTTGTTGATCACGTTCATTCCCGTTGCACGTTCGGTAGCAGCGAAACGGAAAGTTAAGTTCGCCGAAGGGTTAGGCCCGGTTTTTTCAGTAACCCAGAAACGATCTGCTACATTCGTAAAGTTAGAGACAGCCGCATTAAATAAGTTCAGATGTGTCACAGTTGGAGGCAATGGAAGATTGTTTGCCGGCGTGTTGTACGTCGAAACTTTAAAGGTACCAAGATCTCCGGTATTCAATGTGAAGCTGAACGGAATGTACACCGGTGTTACCGCATTGCTGCCGAATGGAACCATGCGATATCCACTATTCGGACCGACAGTCCAGTTTACCAACGCTGTTGCATTTTCAGAAATAATAAATCCTCCAGTACGTGAAATTGGTCCGAGTGGCGCTAAATAAGTACCCTGCGACGATCGCCAGTTGGTAATATTGAGCGCATTCCCATTCATCAGCAGATTACCAAGGGTGAGTGAAAGCGTATCACTTACTGTCACGGGCAATTGCATAGTTACATTCTGTCCGGCTGCTGTTTTTGCAATATTTAATTCATGGAACGACGTTGGATTTGCACCACCGATGAATTGCGGTAGAGCTCCTCCGAAATTCACTCTGCTGTTACCGCTGGTGAATGTTCCATTGTTGGTCCAGTTAGCTCCGTTCATATTCATCACAGTTTTGCGATTAGTGAAGAAAGGAGAATAACTGAAGTCAGTTGTGCCTGTATTGTTAAACGTTCCGGCCAATGTAATGATAGAAGAATCCGCAAACACCTGTGAACTGTTATTAATACTTCCGGTAATATTCAGATTAGCAAAACTGCTCCAGAAGCGTGCACCTGCATTGACATTTACATCTCCGGCAACTGTACCGGGCATCAATCGTTGTGGGCGGCGGAACCGGAATCCGATGTTCGGTCGAAGCGAAGAAGGTATCTGTCCGAAGTTGGTTTGAAATCCGGGTGACAAGGTGGTTAACGCACATCCGCTGGAGGCAATATTACTGGAGCCAAGCCATAACGTAGATTTACGAGGAGCTGTACTGGTGAGATACATATTATCATTTCCTCCCGGTGATCCAGCAGTCATGTCGTAGCAGATCTGTACCAGCAGATTGCTCACTCCATCCCATGTAAAATTGGTTGCAGGAAGTTTTAACACACCGGAGCTGGCAGTAATTGCAGTGTACACGCCATTGGTAGGAGTTGTTACTATCAACGAAGGATTCGTATACACCGGAGTAACCCCGAGAATCGGATCATTCGCTACAAACTGATCCTGCGCGGCGGGAAGTTGCATATAGGAAATAGAGAAATTCTGATATCCTGCTGTACTGGAGCGGAAGAAGAATTTCAGATAAATAGAATCAATTACATCTCCGGGCAACATTCCTGCGGCTTGCATTTCACTCACTGTATAGATTACCTGCACAATATTATCCGGCGCTGACAATCCTTTAAATGCCTGAATCAATCCCGACGTTGTAGTACCATAACCGAATGTGATGGAGTCGGCTTTGTTGGTGACGATGGCCATCTTTCCGTTGTTGTTGATGTTTCCGGCGATGGTCATGGCGACTGTAGTGTCGGTGAGTACCGTTACTGAATCAGTAGCTGCGATGGTGATGTTTAATGACCGCATGGTATCACCTACTGCTACAACCGGGAAGAAGTAGGAAGCAGCTGGTCGCCCTGAGGCTAATAGTGAGATCAATGTATTATCGGCGGTAGTTGGTACACGTCCACACCAGTTGGTTGGATCGTTCCAATCGTCGGTGAATCCTAACCATGTGGCAGGTAACACAGAACAGGTAACCGGGGTTGAGTTAGCAGAAAGCCCTGATGAAGTACAGGTAACAACACATCGATACCATTCGGTAGCGGTTATATTAAACGAATAAATCTTATTGTTTGCACCTGCTATATTCGTCCACGGACCAAGATTTGTCGGACCACTTTGCCATTGATAGGTCAGACCTGAAAATATCGTGTTGGCATTAGGATTAAGGGTAAGATTAATGAGCGTACCTGAGCATGCACTGGTAGCAGAAGTGAACGTTGTGAACGGCCCCGGAGTACCTGTACACGTAGGAGGAGTAAACGGCAAGATATTTATAAAGTAATCTTCTGTTTCGCCTGAACCAAATGTAAGGCATGCATCATTCGGACCATTTGGATTTCCACTAAACCTCGAGCGAATCCGCATACCAGTCAAGCCTGTCAGTGAAGTTCCCGGAATAGTAATCGGCACAACGGCTGTTGCTCCCGGCGGATTACTAACTGCAACCTGCTGCCATTCTGTGGGCTCAAAAATTCCATTAAAATTATAATCAATCCACACGGAAATAATGGAGTTTATAATACCACTTGTAGTAACATTCAGATTATATGTTTGATTTTGTGTAACAGAAGTTGTAGTCAATCCCGAGGCAGGATAAACATTGTAAGCCAATGAAGTATTACTGGTACATCCGGTAGGATTGGATAGTGTATTAAAAACCACATTGGACGTCCACATATTATTGCAGTTAGGTATGTGCACTGGAATACAATAACATTGAGATGGAGTATTTAATACCACCTGAACCGGCGTGGAAAACAACGTGGTCGGACCACATGTAATCTGACACCTATACCATGTAGTAGCTAACTGAGTAGTAGTAAATGGGTAGTAGTTCGCCCCTGCAATATTTGTCCATGGCCCACCGGCCGCAGGCCCACTTTGCCATTGCCATGTCATACCTGACCCAAGTGTAGTGGTTCCGGTAATATTTAATGTAAATGGTTTTGACGGACAAACGTTGGGCAAGGAAGAAGTTGTGGTACCCGCATTTGTTAATCCGCATGGTGGCCCCGGAACAATGTTGATATTGTAGTCTTCTGTCTCGCCCCATGTGTAGGATCCGCAAGGTGGATTAGTATTGTTTCCGCCTTCCCTTAAGACAACACGCATTCGGGTTATCCCAAGCAATGATGAATAGGGAATAGCGATTGTTCCTGTAACAAATGTTGTGGTAGGTGCCGGACTGGTAGGGCCTGTAGGTCCACCACTAAAAACCCGTTCTCCAACCGGATCAAAACTTCCATCCTGATTGTAATCAATGAAAACATTAAAATAAGCAGAGAAAAAGAAGTTTCCGGAAGTTATCTGATGAAGTGTTATGGGATACGTGGACCCTTGAGTATAATTCACTGCCGGAACCGAGGCGGTAAAATTTGTATATAAGTTAAACGAAGCCGGATTATTCGTTGTTGGCCCGGGCACAGCCGGATTTGTCATTGCCCCAAAAACCACTTGTCCGATATCAGTATCAAAACTAGATATCGCGGAAGACGTGCAATAACATCCAGTTGGAGACGACATATTTACTACAGCTGTTGTTGACGTCGTAATCGGCCCTCCGCTGCATCGGACTTGACATTGATACCATGTGGTAGCTATTTGACCCGAACTTGCATAAATCCCCTGTGTTGCTCCCGGTATTAATGTATAAGGCCCACCAGGACCAACTGTTGAAGAGAACCACTGAAATGTATAACCTGAATTGTACGGAGGATATAAGCCTGCAAGGTTTACTGTATATGGGATGTTTGCACACACTGAGGCTGGACTTGCAACTGCTGAAATACCTGCAGGAACGCCAGCACATGGAGTCGCTACAATATAAGTCAACTGTACATCAGGACGGGAATTCGATACAACACCATTCCCTAAAGGAGGCGTATTATCCGAAGACCAATATTGATAACAATTCGCTGGAGCATTACTACGTGAAAATATTTTTCCATTAAAGGCTTCTCCTCCTGCTCCACCATAGTTGGTCTCTACCAATATGTCGAGATGAGTTCCACCCCCATTGAAAAAGAACGGCGTAGTAAGTATAATCGTTACCCACGTATTCGGCAAAAATGTGGCGGAAGAAACTGTTCCGTTGAAGCACAAGGTTGCCGGTGCAGATGCTGCTGCATATGTACCAACGGTAAGTCCTGCAGGGCCTCCTACCTCTTTTATCAATACTCTGACCGGGGTATTTGGGGTAGGTGCACTAAAACTATTTAAAAAGAAAGCAACCCTTGTCACAAGAATACCTCCGGGGATTCCGGCAGCAGTCATTTCACCCGCAGTTAATTGAATCTCACTACGGTCATAACCCCAAAACGTGCCTAATGGCCGATAGTTAAAGGCAACACCAGGAGCCGGACCTGCCCCTCCACCGGGGACATTGACATTAATCTGGGCAATCGAACTTGCACTGACAAGCATCAAAAAAAATGCACAGGACACTATTATTGACTTCGAGAACTTAGTGTAGATTTTTCTCATAATAGAACAGGTTTTGGTGTGTAAGGGTAGGATAAAGGTAAACACTTTCATGAATTATAAAACTTTTTTTACCAATATTTTGGGGCGATTGATCATCCTATGCATATCTTTGACCCAAACACTGGGGTGCCCTGGGCAAAGGGCTGAGATGATACCCATATAACCTGATCCGGATTATACCGGCGTAGGGAGTGATCAGATACGGCAGTTTGCCTTCGGTGTTCCTTCAATTCAACCGTATCGCATGAAAAAACTCCTGCTTCTCTTATGGTTTCTGACCCAGTCAATCACGCTGTCTGCACAATCCGGAATCTCAGGCAAAATAACTGATAGTGAAAATAATATACTTCCAGGCGCATTCGTAAAGCTGAAAAACAACGCGCTTGAAACAGTTGCTGATAACAACGGTCAGTTCTCATTTCCCACTTTATCATCCGGCACTTTCATACTTCAAGTTCGCTACTTGGGATTCGATCCATTGGAAATGGAGGTAAGTTCTCCGTCCAACGTGGTGGTGAAAATGACAAAGTCATCCTTTCTGAGCGATGAAGTTGTGGTGACTGCTACGAGGGCTTCCCAAAAAGCCGGTTTCGCTCAAAGCACCCTCAATAAATCGGATATCGAAAAACTAAACACCGGACAAGACCTTCCCTATTTGTTGCAATTACTTCCTTCCGCGGTGATGACATCCGATGCCGGAAATGGAGTTGGATATACCGGCATTCGCATCAGAGGAAGTGATGCCTCCAGAATTAATGTAAGTGTAAATGGAATTCCTGTGAATGATGCCGAGTCGCAATTGGTGTATTGGGTGAACATGCCCGATTTCGCCAGCTCTGCAGAAGATATTCAAGTCCAACGCGGAGCAGGTACGAGCGTGAATGGAGCAGGTGCTTTTGGTGGAACGATAAACATATTATCACAATCGCTGAGTGAAAAACCATTTGCACAGACATCCAACAGTT
>JBIIRF010000145.1:0-6127 GCA_044341715.1 Bacteroidia bacterium
TTTACGGTATGATTGTTTTCGAGTCGGACGGAGAGTGAATCGAACAGCGGACTTCCTAATGCATAGTACGGACTTCCCGGAGTTACCGGATAAAATCCCATAGCACTCCATACAAACCAGGCCGACATCTGTCCGCAATCTTCATTACCGGGCAATCCTTCAGGTCCGCGCTGATACAAACTATCCATGATTGTGCGCACGAGCTTTTGGGTCTTCCATGGCTTTCCGATATAGTTGTATAAATAGGCCATGTGGTGGCTCGGTTCATTGCCATGTGCATATTGTCCGATCAACCCTGTAATATCTGCTTGTGTACGACCGGTAGTTTGCGTAGGTGCACTAAACAATCCATCGAGTTTTGCTTCGGCTTGCTGCACACCACCCATCATCGATACGAGTCCGGGAATATCCTGCGGAACAAAAAACGAATATTGCCAGCTATTGGCTTCTGTGTAATGATTATTTACTTCACGTGGATCGAAGTTCGGAATAAAATCACCGTTACGGCGTGGACGCATAAAACCTGTTTGCGGATCATACACATTTTTGTAAGAGGCAGCTCTTCTCAGGAAAACCTGCTGATCGATGGATTTACCCAACATTCTTGCTACCTCCGAAATACACCAGTCATCGTAGGCATACTCCAGCGTTTTAGAAACAGATTCATGTTCATCCTCGACGCCGATGTATCCATTCGTAATATAGGCTGGTAAACCCAGATGCTTCCAGTTTGCACTTTTCTTCATCGCTTCAAATGCAAGGGTGGTATCAAATCCGCCAATTCCTTTTACGAGCGCATCTGTCATCACCGGAATACTATGGTAACCGATCATACAATCCGTTTCGTTGCTGCCGAGCTCCCATACAGGCAATCGTCCTCCCTGCTGATACTGCGCCAGGAAAGTACGGATATAATCCAGTGTGCGCTGACGATCAATGAGTGTATAAAGCGGATGCGCAGCGCGGAATGTATCCCAGAGACTGAAAACAGTATACTGCGTATATCCAACTGCAGTATGAATCTGATTATCTCGACCTCTATAACGGCCATCCCTATCCGAAAGTACATTGGGTACTACCATCGTATGATACAACGAAGTATAGAAGTTGAACAAATCTTTTTCCTTCTTACCACTCACGCTGATGCGCGACAATTCTTTTCTCCATTCATTCCTTGCCTCCGCTCTTACTTTTTCAAAATCCCAATGCGCAATTTCGCCCTGGAGATTCTTACCTGCCCCTTCGGTATCCACGGTTGAAATCCCCACACGCACCAACAGCGGCGCTGGATTTTCCCGATTGATATTACTCAATGAAAGGTGAACTGCAATTTCGTTGCCGTTCAATGAATCGCCTACCGCAAATTTTTTTCCGTCGGCGACGATTTCCATAACAGGCTCTGATAATTCCATGACGAAGAAAATATACTGATCGCGTGCCCAGGTATCACTATGACGATAACCTTCAATTCGTGTAGGACTCACCCATTTCAGGGAAGAGCCAAGCGTTTTATCTCTGTGTCGCAAATCAAGTACCAATCCACGATCACCAGCTTTATTATAGGCATACCTGTGCATTCCAGCCCGTGTGGTAGTGGTAAACTCAGCACGGATATTATCATCCGTCAATGTGACGCCATAATATCCGGGCTCTGCTTTTTCATCGAGATGTGTATAGGTACTACCATAAACAGCAGGATCAAGACTGAATCGCTGCACCGGCATGAGAAGAATATCTCCATAATCAGAACAGCCTGTACCACTGAGATGCGTGTGCGTAAATCCATAAATAATCGTATCCCGATGGTAGTAACCCGCACAGCCCTCCCAACTTTGATCACGTCGTGTATCCGGACTCAATTGCATCATTCCATAAGGAACAGTAGCGCCCGGATAAGTATGTCCAACGCCTCCGGTACCGGTCATGGGATCGACATATTGCGTATAATCCTGAGCTGACAACAAGCCTGATTGCAGGAGCACCAGACTTAGAATGAATACCGGAAAGAGCGACCGGCGGAGTGGAGAAGAGATGTACATGGTATAAAAATAGAAAATCTATTATGAATGAAAAAAGGCAAGCCATAAAATGAAACTTCCCCCCTGTATTATGGGATATTATTCAGGCATTTCCACCTTATTTTCGAATAATCGCCTTTGAAAGAGATGAGTTTCCGTTCTCCCGGAAGCAGATGAAAACCATTATCCCCAAAATAAGCAGTACCCTCCTCATCGTAGAGATAACAGCCATAGGCAAACACATCTGAACTGATCGTAAGATTATCTTCTCCCGTCTGACGCACTGTAATCGTCGCCGGTAAGAGCTTTAATTCATTTGGTTTACAGCGGAACAGAAAGTCACGGCGTGTTACCTTAAACGTAAAATTATCGACAGCCTCCGTTACAATGGCCACATTCTCCCGCTCTAAAAATGTCAATTGACTACGTGGATAGAGCAGGGCAGTTGAAACAAAAGTATCGACCGGCAATTTGAGATACACCTCATCAATTCCTGCAGGAGAACTCACCTTATTGGTATAGACAAAATACGTGCGGATGGTGACCGATGCATAATCACGCCCATCGTTATGTACGGAAGTTTCCAGTCCACGTGCCGTTTCCTCTGTATGAATGTACAATGTATCGAATGCTTGTCGCGCAGTGTAATAAAACAACTTTTCATTCTCCCGTGAATCCAAAGCGCTCCAGGAAACAACAGGCCAGCAATCATTCCACTGCCAGAACAGGCTACCCTGATTTTTCGGATAGGCGCAACGGTGAGCATCCATCGCGATCTTCATCCCATACGCCTGCTGTAACTGTGAAAGATACGTATAGTCGCTCCAGTCTGCCGGGACTTTAAAATACTGCTTCAGGTAATGATCAATCGTTTCAAAACCTTTCGGATGTTTCTGATGATGACGCAGTGACTTCGATGTCAGAGAAGGATTAGCCACAACACCTTTCCATATTCCGGTTGTCGGCGCCGACTGAAATCCATACTCACTCATAAACCTTCCGGTTTTCTCTCTGTACTTTTCAAATGGCTCCATGCCCCACCATACACCCCAGTAATGACTATCACCACGTTGCATACTCTCTGCCCGACCCCAACCCAAGGATGGAGATGATGGCCAATACGGAATACGCGGCACCAATGAATCTACAACTCCCGGCAAAATTTCATGAAACAATCGGGTATAGTTTTTCCAGATAGTTGCCGAGTCGGCTTTTGAATAATTAAATTGTTTCTGCCATCCCCAATTATGCCAGCCTTCATCGCTTTCATTGTTTCCGCACCATAAAACTATACATGGGTGAACAGATAAGCGTTGCACCTGCTCTATCGCTTCCCGTCGTACATTCTCTGCAAAAGCAGCATCACCAGGTACCATGCTACAGGCAAACATAAAATCCTGCCATACCATCATTCCATACTGATCACAATAGCGATAGAAAGATTCAGGCAGATAGGCACCGCCGCCCCATACACGGAGCATATTGATATTTGCTGCCTTTGCTTTTTTTATCAGCGTTTCATATTCACTATCGGGCACAGAAGGTAAAAACAAATGGGGTGGAATAATATTTGCTCCGCGTGCGTATAACGATTGTCCATTTATCCGAAATCCAAACGATTCACCAATACTGTCCTTCTCTCTGATTAGTTCCGCATTGCAAAAACCTGCGGTACAGGATACAGGTGCTGCATTCGTTTCAATAACCCTACAACTAAAATTATAGAGTGGTTGTTCTCCTTTCTGCCAGGGAAACCACCGCTTTCCATCCGGGAAAAGAAAGGGGACCTTCACCGTCTGTTGTCCTTTCTGTAACATTACCTCGTGCAATACAGTAACCGGGAACTGCTTGCAGGATAATTCCAGTGATACTTTGCGGCCCTCCGTTGCCGTTATACCTACAGCAGCTTCTAATTTCAACGGTGATCCGCTATCAATGGCATTCACGAAAAGTGATTGTAGTTTTATAGTACCGGAACAGCGCAGATAAGCAGGCTTCCAGATTCCACAAGTTAGTAATCGCGGACCCCAGTCCCAACCATACTGGTATTGTGCCTTTCGGGTGTAACACCGCAGACCTTCCGGCAAAGTATAGGAAACCTGTGTCGCTTTTTTTGCTGCAACGGCTTCGGGAGCATGAAAACGGACACGTAATTTATTTTCAGTCTTCAGGAGATTCTTTACATCAAAACTCCAGCTACGAAACATATTATCGGTACTGCTTACTAAAACGTCATTCAGGAAAATATCTGCATAAGTGTCCAGGCCCTCAAAGCAAAGCTCCATCTGTTCCAGTCGCAAAATGCTATCCGTTAATGTAAACTCTGTTTGATATTCCCAGTCGCTTTTTCCTACCCAACTAACCGTTGTTTCATCCTGCTCTACAAAGGGATCAGGAATACGTGCATTCATCATTAAATCGGTGTGAACAGTACCTGGCACAGTAGCCTTCAACCATTTCTTTTCACCGTTCATTCTGAAAACCCAGTTTTCAAGAGGAATATTTTGTGCAGATAAGGAGAGCGAAATTAAAATGAACAGGGCACAACAAAAATTACGCATCAAAGCAACCGGAATTTTTATCTCGAGCGTTTTCATAGTACGAACTAGTACACCAAAATTTCAGATACGAACATCCAGCCATCATCACCGGCACCTGCAGCTCCCTCCGGATTTTTCCCAATACTTTGAATCAGTAATCCCAGATTCTTCATTTTTTCACCAACATAGATAACAGTTCTGTTGATGGCTTTATCTGTTGGAACGCTGTTTGATTTCGCACCATTCCCGCTATTTGAACAAACAATCTGCTTTGGAGCATGAATCCAGCTGACCGGGTCATGCAGATAAACTACGACCACACTATCAACCTGCTGTTCCTTTCCAAGATCCAGTTCAACAACAGCATCCTTCCCATACCAGCCTACCCAGTGTTTACCTGTCCATGGGTATACTCCCGTGATTCCATCTGTTAATGTACCTCCCGGATTCGCGTATGATCTGCTTCCCGGCACTACGAGCGCAACTTTAGCACCGGTGCCCTTTGAGAACTCAAATGGAAATTTTACTTCCTTTTCCTTTCCACCAACTACACTTTTCACAAACAAGGTCCCGGTTGAAGATACCGTCAATGGTTTTTTATATGCTGCAAATATCGGTAATTCACTACCGTTAGTATATGCCGTTGAAATGGAAGCCGCTACTTTCGACGAAAGCGATAATGTCAGCGATGGGATTTCCGTTCCTCCTTCTATCTTCAGTGAAGGTTGCATCCAGCTTGTAGAATAGTTCCAGTCAAAACGATCCAGAAAAGACTGATGCGCATCTACACGTTTAAAAAATCCTGTTTGATCACGACTTGTAGAATCGCTCCAC
The DNA here is from genome assembly GCA_044341715.1 of Bacteroidia bacterium. Lineage (GTDB taxonomy): Bacteria > Bacteroidota > Bacteroidia > AKYH767-A > OLB10 > JAJTFW01. The sequence goes on from JBIIRF010000145.1 coordinate 5,393, forward strand.
AGTACTTCCGATAATGCACACAAACGCGGATGCAACATGTACTGCACCTGCCGGTCGTCATACATGTATTCTGTCCATAAATTTGCCTGTGCACCGATGATAAACTTCGCTTCCTCCGCAGTAAGTGAATCGGGAATTGGCCGGAACGCATATACTTTCTCCAGTGGTGTAAATCCACCAAACGCCAATGGTTCCATGGCCCGCTCACCCTGGTAATGATCGAAATAACAATGCGTCCCCGGTGTCATGATCGCCTGATGTGAAGAACGGGCGGCAGCGATTCCACCATCTATTCCTCTCCAGCTCATCACCGTTGCATTTGGAGCTAAACCTCCTTCCAGAATTTCATCCCATCCAATAATTTTTCTCCCTTTTGAATTCAGGAATTTTTCGATTCGCTGTATAAAATAACTCTGCAGTTCATGTTCATCGCGGATGTTGTTGGCGTATTTTGTTTCTATACATCGCGGACAAACTTTCCAACGTTCTTTCGGACACTCATCTCCGCCTATATGAATATACGTAGAAGGGAAAAGTGCGATCACTTCCGTCAATATATCTTCCAGAAAATTAAACGTCGAATCTTTCACACAGAAGACATCTTCAAATACACCCCAGCCTTTTGCCACTTCCTTCACATTACCGGTACAGGAATATTCCGGATAAGCAGCAAGGGCAGCCTGTGCATGTCCGGGCATTTCAATTTCAGGGATAACGGTGATTTGCCTTTCTGCT
>JBIIRF010000146.1:0-6126 GCA_044341715.1 Bacteroidia bacterium
CGAAACAGATATCACCGAGAGCTTCTCCATGGAAAATGATATTATAGTTCGTGTAGAGAGTTTGTTCAAGGGCATCCCCAGCCAAAAAGGCATTCAAATTCTGGAGGACTCAGAAATCATAGCCATCGATGCCATAAAATTGTTTAGGCTTTACGATCAATTTCACGATCTGGAACGTCTTTTCCGCCTTATTTTCGAAGAAAGTCATGTAGATCTGGTTCAGCGATTGGAGAGTTTACAGTTTCATACAGCTGAAGAACGATACAAGTTATTACTTAAAAAATCTCCTGCAATTTTACAGAGAGTCCCATTAAAATACATCGCCTCCTATTTAGGAATTACGCAAGTAAGTCTAAGTCGGATCAGAGCACAGAAAGGATGACCACAGTGACTTTCTGAAAAGGACAACCACCCTCTTCTCATTATTTATCATATGTTAATTTTCTCAGGAAGTATCCACCTCAACTTTGCAGTATGGATACATTCGACAGAAAGCAACATTGGGATACCATTTACAAGACCAAACCGTTAAATGAAGTAAGCTGGTATCAGCCTAACCCGGAGACCTCGTTAAATCTGATTACTGCATCCCTGCTTCCTAAAACCTCCAAAATCATTGATATTGGAGGAGGCGATAGTTATCTCTCCGATTCCCTATTAGAGATGGGATATGAAAATATCACCGTATTAGATATCTCTGCCGCAGCTCTTCAAAGGGCAAAGAAAAGATTAGGTCCGGCTGCAAATCGTATCCAATGGATAGAAGCGGATGCATCAACATTCACTCCACAGATAGCCTACGATATCTGGCATGACAGGGCAGCATTTCATTTTTTGAGAGATAAGAATGAAATTATGCATTATGTAAAGGCCGCTTCCAAAGGTGTAAAACCGGGAGGATATTTAATCATAGGCACCTTCGGACCAAACGGTCCTCTAAAATGCAGTGGGATTGAAATAATGCAATACAGCAAAGAACAATTAATTCAACAATTCGCTGAACACTTCGAACCCGAAAACTGTATGTACATTGACCATACAACACCATCCGGAAGTATCCAGCAATTTACCTTCTGCAGATTCAAAAGAAAGGAAGAGTTAGTATAAATAAATCTAAGGCCAGAAGCTAAAGGCCAGAAGCTAAAAGCTAAAGGCTAGAGGCTAAAGGCCAAAGGCTAAAAGCTAAAGGCCAGAGGCTAGAGGCTAGAGGCTAAAGGCCAGAAGCTAAAGGCTAGAGGCCAGAGGCTAAAGGCTAGAGGCTAGAGGCTAGAGGCTAGAGGCTAGAGGCTAGAGGCTAGAGGCTAGAGGCTAACAGCCAAAGGCATAGCATTGACCCCAGAAATCAGTTGGTTAATCAAAATAGCGGAAGGAAAGGCATCGCATGGAGGGTAACTTAGCTTAGTTGCCAAAAATGAAGCCATGTTGATGAATGAATTCTGCTCCGGTTACTTCCTCCCAAAGACAACCGAGCAACAATCGCTGATGGATCGTTACAAGACGATACGATCACAGGTTGGAGAGCCCTCGAAAATGGCCATTCTCCGCCGACTGGTACGCACCCGACCTTTTACCCGATCGGTTTACCCACCTAACTGGAAAGTCGCTTAACGGATATACACAACCGTTATAAAAATCAAAAGCCGGCTCATCGCCGGCTTTTGATCATGTCGTTATTTTAAACGATTATTTTCCGTCGATAGAGATCAGTTCTACTTCGAAAATCAATACGCTGTTTGGGCCGATTTTACCACCTGCACCACGCTCACCGTAACCAAGGTTAGCAGGAACGAACAGTTTGTATTTAGAACCTACAGTCATCATCTGAAGAGCTTCTGTCCACCCAGGAATTACACCACTAACTGGGAAACTAGCTGGCTGTCCACGCTCAACTGAACTATCAAATACAGTTCCGTCGATCAATGTACCGTGGTAATGAGTAGTTACTTTATCGTTCAGGGTTGGTTTTGCACCCGCACCTTCTTTCATAACGATGTATTGAAGTCCGCTGGCAGTAGTTTTAACACCATCCTTGCTCTTGTTAGCATCCAGGAACGCTTGTCCTTTCTTCAGGTTGTCTTCTCCTTTCATTTTTTCTTTTTCCATCATGTAACCCTGAATAATTTTATCAGCTTCTTCCTGCTTCATGGTAGCTTTGCCGGCAAACACATCGCTCAGTGCCTGTGACATAAGTTCTACTTTGAGGGAATCAAATCCGCTATTTTTCAGGTTGTTTCCAATCGCCACGCCAAGGCCGTAGCTTACTGAGTCAATTGTGCTGCTCATTTTTGTGTTGTCGGTTTTCTTGTTTTGTGCATTGCAGGAAGCCACGATAAAGGCCGCTGCCAAAACAGGTAATAAGCTTTTTTTGAGGTTCATCTTTTGAATATTGAAGGTGCGAAGGTAATAAAATCAGATGAGGTAAAAAGGAAGATGGTATGAAGTGTGGATGAATCAGCGGGCCCCTTGTCATTTGGGAATGCTCCAAGTGCTTTATCTTTGATTCATGGACTTTAAACTAATTTCATCTTTCGAACCAACCGGCGACCAACCGGAGGCTATCATTCAGCTAACCAAGGGAGTAGAAGATGGCGATCCGGCACAGACCCTTCTTGGCGTCACCGGATCCGGGAAGACCTTTACCATCGCCAACGTCATAAAAAACGTACAAAAACCCACCCTTGTACTAAGCCATAACAAGACCCTCGCGGCCCAGCTTTATGGAGAATTCAAGCAATTTTTCCCCGAAAACGCCGTCGAATACTTTGTTTCCTACTACGATTACTACCAGCCGGAAGCCTATCTCCCCAGCTCCAATACCTACATCGAAAAAGATCTCAGTATCAATGAAGAGATCGAAAAACTACGTCTCAGCACCACTTCTTCCCTCCTTTCAGGACGCAGAGATATCATCGTCGTCAGCTCTGTTTCCTGTATTTACGGTATGGGGAATCCGGCCGACTTTGCTGAGAACATCATCCGCATTCAAAAGGGTCAGAAGATCAGCCGCAATACGTTTCTGCATAAACTCGTAAGCAGTTTATACTCCCGGGCCGGTGCAGAATTCAAGCGGGGAACATTCCGTGTTCAGGGTGATACAGTAGATGTATTTCCTGCTTACATGGACATCGCCTATCGCATCAGTTTCTTCGGCGATGAGATGGAAGAACTGGCAACGATCGAACCATCTACCGGAAAAAAATACGAGAAGTACGAACACATGGCCATCTTCCCGGCCAACATCTTCGTCACCAGTAAGTCCAGACAGCAGGACGCCATCTACACCATCCAGGAAGACATGGTCAAACAGGTCGACTACTTCAAAGAAATCGGCCGCTACCTCGAAGCCAAACGTCTCGAAGACCGCGTCACCTTCGACCTCGAGATGATCCGCGAACTAGGCTACTGCAGCGGCATCGAAAACTACTCCAGATATTTTGACGGACGTCCGACAGGCCAGCGCCCCTTCTGCCTACTCGACTACTTCCCTGACGATTTCCTCATGGTCATAGACGAAAGCCATGTAACGGTACCGCAGATACGCGCCATGTACGGTGGAGATCGCTCACGAAAAGTCAACCTCGTGGAATACGGTTTCCGCCTACCCGCCGCCATGGACAATCGTCCCCTGAAATTTGAAGAGTTCGAGCAGATACTCAAACAAGTCATCTTCGTCAGCGCCACACCCGCCGAATACGAACTCGAACACAGCGAAGGCGTCATCGTAGAGCAAGTCATCCGTCCCACCGGCCTCCTCGACCCACCCATCGAAGTACGACCTGTCGCCAACCAGGTAGATGATCTCCTCGAAGAAATCGAAAAAGTTGTCAAGCGCAACGAACGCGTCCTCGTCACCACCCTCACCAAACGGATGGCCGAAGAGCTCGCCAAGTACATGACCAAACTCGAGATCCGCTGCCGCTACATCCACTCCGAAGTAGAAACCCTTGATCGCATCGAGATACTCCGTGATTTACGAAACGGAGTCTTCGACGTACTCATCGGCATCAACCTCCTCCGCGAAGGACTTGATCTCCCCGAAGTATCCCTCGTTGCCATTCTCGATGCTGACAAAGAAGGCTTCCTCCGCTCCAACCGTTCCCTCACACAAACAGCAGGACGAGCAGCCCGGAACCTCAATGGCCGAGTCATCATGTATGCCGAAAAGATCACCGAAAGCATGCAACAAACGATCGACGAAACAGACCGTCGACGAGCCAAACAGAGAGCATACAACGAAGCCAATGGACTAGTACCCACAGCACTCAACAAATCCAAAGAAGGCGTATTTCCGAACCGCGAAGGCAAAGGCAACCTCAGCAAAGCCTACATTGAAAAGAAAGAAGTCAACATTGCCGCAGATCCTGTTGTACAATACATGTCGAAAGAACAACTCGAGAAAGCCATCAATGCAGCGAGGAAAAGCATGGAAAAATCTGCAAGGGAACTCGACTTTATTGATGCAGCGAAGTTTAGGGATGAGGTGGCTGCGATGGAGGCGTTGTATAAGGAGAAGTATGGGTGATGGGGTTGGATACGGCTGGATACGGCTGGATACGGCTTCATACGGCTGCATACGGCTGCATACGGCTTCATACGGTTTTTGAGGATTTTTTGATGATTGGATTGATGGATTGATGGATTATGGATTATGGATGAACGGATGTACGGATTGATGGATGTACGAATTGTAGGATTGAATATTGAACTCAACCCCGTAGGGGTGTCATATGAATAACAAAGAGAAGACTCCTACTCCACTACCCCGCGCTCCGAAGGAGCGCGTTTGACAGATTGTACATTGAACTCAGCCCCTTAGGGGCGCTCTGTTATTAGAAACGCGGATTACCCACACCACTACATCCCGCGCTCCTTCGGAGCGCGGATAAGAGGGAGTTGAATGTTTATATGGAGTTTGTCGGTTATTCACGATTTCCCCCTCCGATTTTGCTTGTGCATCCTTACATTTGCCACCGATAAAAAAGCGACGATGGATCCCATATTACTCGTATTCACCATTTGCCTGTACATTCTCTCCATGGTCGTTTCCCTGCTATTGGGCATGACCTCCCGTCGTTTCGCTGCTGAGAGTATCCGACTCCCTTTTGCTGTACATGCCATCCTCATTTTCCTCTCTATCGTATTCCTGGTGGGCTTCAGCGATCAGTTGTTGGGAAATTACCTTTTACTTCTGGGTGTTTGTTCCGGAATTGCGCTTGGAGGCTGGGCGATTCGGAATACCTGGCTGGGTTGGCCATTGCGTATTTACCTGTTTGCCTTTCTCCTCACCATTCCCGTTTTCCTGTGGACACCCTCGAGCGTATTTTATGCTATCAGCGGAAACTACGATAAATGGAAACCGGAGCAGGAATTTAATCTGGAATCCAATGTATTCCTGGTGGAGCAGCAAAGTATGTTACAGGAGCAGGTGAAGGTGCGCTATAAGGTGATCCGTAAATTTGGCATCTACAACAAGACATTGATCCGTGATGTGGATTTCGGGAGCCGCCTTTCGTCTGCGAAGCTGATTGAGCTTACTACTGATACGCTTATTCTCGAAGGAATCAATCAATCGAGGGCCTTGGTGCGGTTGGGATTGAAGCCGGGAATGAAGAAAAACACCATTACCCGCAAACCTTCTGCCTGAAGAAATCATTAATTCACCCTTCGGCACTTGACCTTTCGGGCGGAAAAGACTATTATTGTATCTCACAAATAAAATATGAAATCATTCCGGTTTTTAATAACCCTGCTCTGCCTGCAGTCGGCTGCTATGGCGCAAACACAAACAACAGAAATCTGGTTGCTGGATGTAGCACAGAAAGAAGGCAATGTGGTGGTGACAAATCCTTACCGCGTGACGCAGAATGAATATTACGATAACCAGCCGTCGTTTTCGAAGGATGGTCAGTTTTTGTATTATGCGAGTATGCCCGACACGACGCAGAGCGATATCTACGAATTTCATATCCGCAAAAAAATTGTTCGTCAGGTGACCAATACGCCGGAGAGCGAGTTCCAGCCGCAGGTGATGCCTTATGGAAAAAACAAAGTATCGATTGTTCGAGTAGAGATGGAGAAAGCGCAACGTTTCTATCAGCTCGATCTAGGAGATAGCAATATTGAGCC
>JBIIRF010000148.1:0-6124 GCA_044341715.1 Bacteroidia bacterium
CTTTTCGCGGCCGTAGGCTTCTCTTAAAAAGTTGAAACTTCCTCCGGCTTCCGGGTAGGCGGCTCCTAACTCCGACCATACCATGGCGTCAATATAACTCAGAAAGGCTCCTGCAATCCAAGCCCATAAAAAGGCCGGACCTCCAATATACGAGATGACTAAGGGCAGTACCACAAAAGGACCGATGCCTACCATGTCGATCATATTGATGACAGTACTTTGAAAGAGTCCGAGGCGTCGTTCGAGTGTTGGGGTGGTTGGGTTATTCACTTTCCGAAGATAATAAAGGCGGACATCGGTGCATAAACTTTTTTTCCGGCACTTGTTTTTTCTTTGAAAGTCTGTCATTTTAAAGTATTCTTGTTGCATAAATCTGAACTTATGCTGCTCGTTGCCGACTCAGGATCTACAAAAGCCGATTGGCTGCTCTACGATGGAACTATCGTTTCCGGTCCATTACATACGATGGGTTTTAATCCGTTTTTTCATTCGGCAGATACCGTGATGGATGCAATGATGGATCATCCGGAAATGGTGAAGTTGAGAGATAAAATTACCAGGGTAAAATTTTTCGGTGCCGGTTGTTCCAGCGCTCAACGAAATGAAATTATTGCTTCCGGTCTGCGCTCTTTCTTTATGAATGCTGAAGTGTTGGTGGAGCATGATCTCCTGGCTTGTGCATTGGCTACCTGTGGTGATCAGCCAGGGATTGCCTGTATCATCGGGACCGGTTCCAATAGTTGCTGGTTCGATGGTAAGGAAGTGTTTGAAAAGAATTATGGGCTGGGATATATCCTCGGTGACGAAGGGAGTGGTTCGTATTTCGGAAAGAAACTGCTGACCTGGTTTTTGTACGGTCGTTTACCGGCTGATCTGCAAACGGCATTCGAAGCGGCGTACCATCTGGGCAAAAATGATATTATCGATAAGGTCTATAAAGAGCCGAATGCGAACGTATGGCTGGCATCCTTTACCCGTTTCTTAACAGCCCACTATGAGCATCCTTTTATCAAGGAGATGGTGCGGGAGGGTATGCGCGATTTTTGCGAGTTGTACGTATGCGATTATCCGAATTACAAATCGGTAGATGTACATTTTGTTGGTTCGGTAGCTTATCTGTTTCAACAGGAACTGGCAGATGTAGCGGCGGAGAAGGGTTTCTGTATCGGTAAAATAATCAAGCAGCCAATCGATGATCTGATGGGCTATTTCAAGAGGACTTTCTAGAAAATCTATTTGAGTTTTACTCCGTCGGCTACGAATGGTGCGGCGTTTCCTCCGTTGCGGATGATGTCGCGGATGATGGTAGATGACACCGGTGCGTATTGCGGTGATGAGAGGATAAATACTGTTTCTACTCCGCGCTCGAGGTAATGATTCATCTGTGCAATGGCGCGCTCAAATTCAAAATCGGCAGAGGTGCGGAGTCCGCGGAGAATAAATCGCGCATGTACTTTTTTGCAGAAGTCGACGGTGAGTCCGTTGTAGGCCTGGACTTCTACCTGATGATATTCCGAGAAACTATCCTTGATCCAGTCGACTCTGTCCTGCAGCGGGAACATGTAGTTCTTTGTGGCATTGTTGCCTACGCCGATGATGATCTTATCGAATAGATCCAGCGATCGGGTAATGACATCTACATGTCCGATGGTGATAGGGTCGAAACTGCCGGGGAAGAGTGCGATGCGTGACATAGAAGCCGGATTTTGTAAAACGAAGGTAAGGGATTATTCGTTCGGTGCTTCTTCGCTCATGCCAAAAAAGGAGAAACTGACGTTGCCGTACTTCCGGGTTTCGAGGAATCCGGGAACCTGGGCCAGACTGTTCTTCGTTTGGTGTTCGATGATGAGGACACCGTTCTTTTTGAGTAACCGGCCTTCCGTGACGATGCTGGTGAGTGCTTCGGCAGGTGTGTCGGCGAAGGGTGCATCGGCAATGATGATGTCGAACGGACTGAGTCGGTTTTTGAGGAATTTCAAGGCATCAGCGGTGATGGCAGTGCCTCCGGTCATTCCGAATTTTTCAAAGGTCTCGCGGATGAATTTGATGCAGCCGGGATGTTTATCTACGGCAACCACCATCGGACATCCGCGGGAGAGGAATTCGTAGGTGAGACTTCCGGTGCCGGCAAATAAATCGGCTACTTCCAGTTTTTTGAAGTTGTACCGGTGTTGCAGCATGCTGAAGAGTCCCGATTTGGCGTAGTCGGTGGTTGGGCGTACGGGGAGATTTTTCGGCGCCTGTAGTTGTCTCCCGCCGTAAATGCCGCTTATGATACGCACAGGTACTGGCTGAATAATCCGAAATACTGATGTCCTGAAATCTTATCAAATCCGTAGCTATAGGACAGGCTTTCCGGTTTATCGCCGAAGCTGATATTGCGAATGTACTTTCTGCCCATCATCCAATGTGCACTGATCTTTTCGATTTCTCCATAACAACGCACCGGCGTTACATCGGGGTTGAGTTGTAATTGTTCAAAGGCGAAGAGGAGGTAGTACATAAAGTCTTCGGCGGAGTTGTAAGCGAAGATGTTGAAGAAACGGAGTTCACTGCCTTGTGTGACAACAATCGAAATATCCTTTGTTCCCAGCAATACGGAAATAACGGGCTCTGTTTCGTGTTTGTTGAGACGAAGCTGACTTTCAATAAAAGCGGAGGAGGAGTGAAACAGGGAAGCTTCCTTGAATAATTCACCCGTTTCGCGAAGGAAATCTTCTTTCACAGCAAATACCATGTGAGCATTGGCGGAGCGAATGGCGTCTTCGTAATAACGGTCGTCGTCGCCGGTGGTGCAGGTGAGGGAAAGTGTTTCGCGGAGATGGTCTTTTGAGAACAAAGGGTCGGGGACAAGACTATGCTTCGTGCTCTGAATACTCATGATGACCTGGTCGGGACGAAGTGAACTCAGGAGATCATCTTCTTCGTAAATTTTGGGTAAGAGCCCTGATATATAAACTTCCTCTTTATCCGCTTCAGATACGAGTTGATAATCGCGCAGTACAACAGCTTTCTGACGCTGTCGGTCGATCACGGCATATTGAAATCGTCCGCGGCTGGCTTGCAGTAGCAATACGGGATCCTCTACCATTCCCTGGGTATAGGATTCGTCGGTTACCTGTTGGTGAAGGTTGAGTTGTATATCGGTGTTTACCATTCTTCACAAAAATAGTCAAACAAAAGGAAATGCCCGCCGCTAGCGGATGTTTCGGGCGGATTCACGATATTTGCAAGGTATTTATCAACGTGACGAAGCAGGAAAAGGCCGCGCAGGTTTTAAACCGGATCAATAGCTTTTTAAAATTTCCTCCTACACCCGGCCAGGAGAGATTCATTCGTAAATTCAGTGAGTTCGCAGGCGATAGCGAAGAGGGGATATTTTTGCTGAAAGGGTATGCAGGTACCGGTAAAACAACGATGATGTCGGCGTTGACTGCTTCGTTTAATAATATCGTGTTACTGGCTCCAACAGGACGTGCGGCGAAGGTGCTCTCTTCCTATACCGGCAAACAAGCTTTCACGATCCATAAACATTTATACAGGCCTGCAACTACCAGCGACGGACGAATGATGCTGCGTCTGGCCGATAATCTCTACCGTAAAACATTGTTCATCGTGGATGAGGCTTCCATGATTCCCGATGCGGCGATTGATGATGTGTCGAGTCCGTTTCCCGGTGTGAATCTGCTGACCGATCTGGTGCGCTATGTGTACAGTGGTGTCTCGTGCCGGTTGATGATGGTGGGCGATACGGCTCAGCTGCCTCCTGTACATTTCAGTTATAGTCCCGCGCTCGATCCCGATCATCTGCAGGCGAAGTTTGCACGTAAGGTCTATCATGTAGAGCTCACAGAAGTGGTACGTCAGCAGGAGCAGAGTGAGATCTTACTAAACGCGACGCATATCCGAACTTTATTGAAGCAGGAAGAGGTGGAGAAGGGAAGTATGAAACTGCTCGATAAGGGAGATGTACTGCGATTAAATCCGCGCGATCTTCCCGAGACCTTGCATAGCCTCTATAAAAATTACGGGAAGGAAAATGTGATGGTGGTGACGCGTTCGAATAAAGCAGCGATTCAGTATAACCGGCTGATTCGTTTTCAGACGCTGTGGATGGAAGATGAAATTGGCGGGGGAGATAGTCTGATGATTGTGAAGAACAATTATCATTGGTTACCGGAGGATCATCCTGCCGGATTTATTGCGAATGGTGATGTGCTGGAAGTGCAGAAGGTCTTCCGGCATGAAGAGCGTTTTGGATTCCGGTTTGCGATGGCCTTGCTGGAGTCGGGCGACCATCCCGATCAACCTGCTTTCGAAGCCATGATTATATTGAATACGCTGAATAGTGAGTCGCCTGCTTTGTCGCCGGGTGATCAGAAGAAGCTGTTTGATGCCTTGCATGAATATTATACCGAGGAGGAGCCGGATAAAAAACGCCGGAATGCACTCATTAAAAAGGATCCCTATTACAATGCGCTGCAGGTGAAGTTTGCGTATGCGGTGACTTGTCATAAAGCACAGGGCGGACAATGGCCTGTGGTGTTTGTTGATCAGGGTTATCTCACCGATGAAATGGTCAACAATGAATATTACCGATGGTTATACACGGCATTTACGCGTTCATCGGAAAAATTATACCTGCTGAATTTTGATGATAAGTTTTTCGATGAATAAGCAGCGGTTCGGGGCTATTCATTGATGTTGGATAACTACCGGAAATCAAAGACAAATTTGTCCATCCTTCATTACCAGCTTCCGATCAGCCATGTCGGCCAGTTCCTGGTTATGGGTAACAATGATAAATGTCTGGTTCAGCTTTGTCCTTAATTCGAAAAACAATTCATGCAGGGCTTTGGCATTTTCAGAGTCGAGGTTTCCCGAAGGTTCATCGGCCAGAATTAAGTCTGGATCATTGATGAGTGCCCGGGCAATGGCGACACGTTGTTGTTCTCCTCCGCTAAGCTGTGATGGCTTATGCTGAAGTCGATCCTTTAGTCCCAGCATTTCGAGCAGTTGAATAGCCGCCGATTCCGCCTCCGCAAACGACTTGCCGGCGATCAGGGCAGGCATCATGGCATTCTCGGTGGCCGTAAATTCCGGCAGTAGCTGGTGGAACTGAAAAATGAATCCGATATGTTTATTGCGGAATTTTGCCAGTGCTGGTCCCCGGAGATCCTGAATTTCTGCGCCGTTCAGACTGATTTTCCCCTTGTCGGGCATGTCTAATGTTCCCAGCAAATGCAGTAAGGTACTCTTCCCGGCGCCGGATGCACCAACAATCGACACGATTTCGCCTTTTTGAATCGTTAAATCGATGCCTTTCAGGACATGTAAACTTCCGTACGATTTTTCCAGCCCTTGGGCGATGACCAACATGATGCAAATATAATCAGAGAACCATTTCGGAAATCGCTTGATCGAGAGGCTATGGCGTATTGTGCGTAAAACTGTGGGAATTTATCAACGAACGGCAATGTGGATAGATTGATTCCGTTTATTTTTGTCGAAGTGGGTATGTCATTGATTACATCTTATCCGGCTTGGTACGTTTTATTCTGCCTGGCAGCCGGTGCTGTTTATACAGTTCTCTTGTACCGTAAAGAGCCGTTATTGAGCGATCTGTCGGTTTGGCTCCGTCGGGCGTTGGTGGCATTTCGTTTCCTGACAGTGAGTGCGTTGGCGTTTTTGTTGCTGGGTCCGATGTTGCGCACTTTTAGTCGTGAAGTGGAGAAGCCGATTGTGGTATTGGCGATGGATGAGTCGGCCTCGGTGATGAATAGCAAGGATTCGCTGGCCCGTAAGGAGTTGTTGAAACAGGATATGGCTCTATTGCAGAAGGAGCTGGGAGATAAGTTTGATATCCGTACCCTGGCATTCGGCGATAAAGTTCGTCCGGAGTTTTCTTATCGTTTTACCGATCGTCAGACTGATTTCAGTAAGTTGTATGAGCAGATGGATGTCCAGTTTGCGAATAGAAATGTAGGTGCAGTGGTGTTGGCTACGGATGGATTGTATAACGAAGGTGCGAGTCCGGTATATGGACCATCACGACTGAAAGTTCCGGTATATAGTCTGGCGTTGGGAGATACAACCGTTCGCAGAGACCTCTATATATCCGCCG
>JBIIRF010000147.1:0-6124 GCA_044341715.1 Bacteroidia bacterium
ATTATAGGGTGAATACCGCGAACCGGTTTAATTAATGCCATTTTTTTTATTGATGCTTTGGGTGATTTAACGGATGAGTTGAAAGGCGTGATAATCTTCGAGGCTCATCGCAAATTGAACACTTTCTTCACTGAAGTGATGGTTGAAACTTTCGAATTTTAATCCGCATTTTTCGAGTACATGTACAGAGGCAGCATTGGCAATAGCAGAGCGTCCGATGATTCTTTTTAATTGCAGTTGTTCGAATCCGTAGGTGACACATTTGTTTGCTGTTTCAGTTGCATAGCCCATGCCCCAGTATTTTCTGAAAAAACGATAGCCTAAGTCTACCTGATTTTCGCCGGGCAGATATTTGAGTCCACACCAGCCAAGTATCTCGCCGTCTTCTTTTCGCTCTGCTAACCATCTGCCCATTCCGTATTTTTTATAGGCTTCGTAGTTGCGGATGAATTCAATAGCCGCTGCTTCACTTTCAAAGGGCGGATCGCCGGTGTAACGAATGACTTCAGGGTCACTGTTGAGCCGGTAAAGTATCGGGCCGTCTTCTTCACGCATTTCGCGTAAGCGGCAACGTTCGGTTTCAAGGATGTATCCCATGGTTAGTAGAGGATAAAGCGTTGAAGGTTATCGTTGGTGTAATCGCTGTTGAAGATACGTAAAAAATAAAGTCCGGCTGCTAAATTTTTATCTTTTAATGAAATTTGTTGAATGCCGTTGATGGTGTAAAAAACTGTGGCGGTGACCAATTGGCCGGTTTCATTGTAAATTTCAAGTCGTACTGCTTCCTCACGGTTGTGGCTTACCGAAATGGTGATGTCTTCGGGATGTCCGATGTTGGGACTGAGGCTGATGTTGAAGGTGTTGGCGGTTGGATCTACGCGTCGTACCGGTGATAAGGTGGAGAGTCCGGCAAGATCGATGAAGTTGAGTCGGTAGAAGGTGGCCGTGTCAAGTTGGACAGGATCAGTCCAGTTGTAGGTGGCGATGGTGCCGATTCCGCCGGTGGGTGCTTTCTGGGTGGCGGTGCTGTATTGGTTGTTGTCGGTGGACTTCTCTACTTCGATGCGGTCCAGATTGATTTCGTTGTTGGTGGACCAGTTCAGCTGTGCAAATTCGTTGATGTTGATGGCGCTGAAGTTGAGCAATTCAAGTGCGGGCGGATTTCCGTTGCGGGTGAACCAGATGGGTGCTGTCCAGATTTTATCTCCGTCACTTTGGGTGATCTCTGCAAAATAATAATAAGTGGAGGCTACTGGAATCGTATGGGTGTATTGCAGGGTGTCGTTGGCATTTATCTGTGTGAGGACGGCGGCTGTGATGCCATTGCCTGGAATCCCGTACCAGATGCGGATGCTGTTGATGTTCTCGTTGTCGGCATCGTTGATGTGTACGTGCAATGTGGGATCAGTAGCGTCGGAGCAGATGCTTCCCATGGTGTTGCCGTTGATGGTGAAGGTGACTTCGGCGTTCCAGTCGTCGCTGGCGTAGAAGTGCATGTCGCGAAAAGCCTGCATGATGCTGCCGCGGTTGAGACTATCAGTGAAGACAACAGTTCGTCCGGGATGTGTTCTTCCGAATACAATGTAGTGGTTGTCGTGGTCGATGCCGGGTGCTACATGATATCCTTTGCGGAGTAAGTCGGTGAATCTATCTACGTAGTTGAAGGTGGGTAAACTGCCGAGTAAGGTGTCGGTGGAGAAGGCGGGACCGTTTCGCAAAGCAATTCCTACTATGGCGTTATCCCAGGTAGCATTGTATGGTTGTGCGAGCAGATTGCCGTAGTCGGTGTCTTCCATGTGGGCGAGATAGGCGAAGGCTCCATCTCCACGTGCTGCCACTTTGGTGAAGAGTCCGGCATAGTCGCTTTGTGCGTTGTAGATGTCGTAGTTGTTGTTCTCCCATCCAATAATGCTGTCGAATCCGTAAATCAACACATGGCCTCCGGTGCTGATGACTCCCCATTCCATTCCGTAGAGGGAGGTGAATACTTCGTCTTCGTTTTCAATGAGAGCTTCTGCTACACCGAGATGGTATTCGGCTTTGGTCATGCCGATGCTGGCGTGGTTGTGGTCGGAGATGCCCCAGTAGTTTACATGCGGACTAAATTGCCTTATGTATTCAAAACAGGAATTAACCGTTTGGTAGTTCGGGTCATTGGCCGCATTTCCATCCGAATACTCCGAATGTGAATGGAGGCTTCCATAGAAAAATCGCGTCTGGGCAAAATTCTTGTGTCCCGCTAAAAGCAGTGTAAAATAGAGGAATACAATGGAGAGTCTCTTCATGAGTTGGGCTTTGTCCTTGTTTCTGAGTTGGTTGCGATGTATCTTCTCCGTCTCAGTAGCCTCAAATATACTCGCTCTGAGGTTGAATCGGTTGATTTTTAGCTTCCTGTGACAAATTTACGTGCAAAATTCATGAATCAATGCTCATCTCGACTACATTTGCCAAACAATTTGGATGGTTAGCCAACCATTTGATGTGATTCCCCGCCCGATCTCTAAATGAAAATATTGCAACGATTTCTTCCGGTATTGTTCTTCCTGTGGTTAGGAGGTTTTTCGGCGCTGGATGCTCTGGGACAAAATGCAGGCACCGGCCGGATCTATGATCGTCGTGGTATGATCATCGATAGCCTCGTTTCTACATTGGATCAGATTCGTGTGCAGCAGGATTCAATGCGTCGTTTGTTTCGTCAGCAATCTGTAAAGGTGGAAGAACTTTCGGATGCGAACTTTAAACTGACGGAGCAAAACACTGAATTAAAGGAAGAGCTGAAAGAAGCGAAGGGAGATAATCTGCAGTCAACACATACCAACTCCATACTTTTTATTTTTAATGTAGTAGTAGGAATATTTTTATTGATCGCTCTTATCTGGATGTTCATGCGGAAGAAGGGTGATGATGCTGAACCAACTCCAGCTCCGGCAGGAAATAGCCGTAAATCGGTTGTTGAAGAAAACTTTGAACATAAGTTGGAGCGTATTCAGAAGCTCGGTAACTTGCGGGATAAAGGATTACTTACCGATGAAGAGTTCAATCTGCAGAAGAAGCAGATACTGGGCGAATAGAATCTCACAAACATGCGTAGCATTGCTTTACAGTTCCGAAAGATCACTCCGGTCTTGCTGATTTCATGGTTGCTGACCATTCTGGCATTGCTGTTGGCAATTTTTGTGAGTACCGTGAAGGATATTCCTCTCGATATTTTTACGCAGGATCCCAATGCACAGCTGGACGCTCCTTTCTATCTGGGATTCTTCTCCAACCTCGGTATCGTTGTGTGGAGTGCTGCATTTGCCATTTGTTTCTATAGTGCATCTCGTCTGAATGCTGCAACCGATCGGAAGAATCAACAGTTCCTGATTGTGAGTGGTGTTATTACTATGTTGATGACCTTCGACGATTTGTTTCAGCTACATGAACTTGTTTTTCCGAAGTATTTCAATATTTCCGATAACATGGTGTACCTCACTTATCTGAATATTTACCTGATTTATTTTATCCGTTTCAGGAAGCAGTTGTTGAATTCAGAGTTTCTGGCACTGGGTGTTTCGTTCTTCCTGCTCGGACTTTCTACCGTGATCGATATCCTTCCATTGCCAATCGAGAAGGATACCTTTTTAGAAGATGCTATTAAATTATTGGGCGCAGTGACATGGATGATTTATTATGTGCGTGTAGCCGATGAGTTAACTACGCCGGCGAAGACGCGTTGATGAATAGTTTTTTAATCTTAACGAACTTCCGGATGAAGTAATGATTGGATGAAACATTTTTTTAGTATTCTTGTTTCTTGTTTGTGATCTACTGTAAAACACTATTATCCCTCATTCCTTGAACAATCGTCATTTTGATTACATAATTATTGGTGCCGGTGCTGCCGGATTGCAATTGGCATTGCGTATGGCGAAAGATTCTTTTTTTGCTGATAAAAAAATATTGTTGTTGGATCGTTCTCCTAAACAGTCCAATGATCGCACCTGGTCTTTTTGGGAGAAAGGTGATGGGGAATGGGACTCGCTTTGCTGGAATTCGTGGTCGTTTGCGAAGTTTAAAAATACCGATGCTGATCTGCATTTGGATTTAAGTCCGTACAAGTATAAATCGTTGCGGGGATTGGATTTTTATAATCATGCCCGGTCTGTATTGTATGGAAATCCAACTTTTATTTGGTTTCAGGAAGAAGTAGTTGAGGTGAAAGAAATGGCGGATGAAGTGGAATTGAAAACTCCGTGGCATACTTATACTTGTTCCTTTTTGTTCGATAGTCGTATTGATGATGCTTTTTTTGAGGACGAAGATTCATATAATCGTTTGTTGCAGCATTTCAAGGGCTGGGTGATTGAAACACCATTGCCTTGTTTCAATGAGGATACATTTACCATGATGGATTTCCGCTGGAAGGAAGCCGGTACTACGAGTTTTATGTATGTGCTTCCTGTCTCTCCTACAAAAGCACTGGTGGAGTTTACTTATTTTTCTCCGGCACTGGTGGAGGAGCGGGTTTATGAGGAGAAGATTGGTGCGTATCTGAAGGATGAGTTGAAGCTGGATTCTTATTCAATCGTGGAAACAGAGTTTGGTATAATTCCTATGAGCGATTTTCCATTCGAAAGAGGATCGTCGCCTCGGGTGATAAAAATCGGAACTGCTGGTGGATGGGTGAAACCTTCTACCGGATATTCATTTAAAAATGGCGGACGTTTATCGTTGAAGATTGTCGAAAATCTGAAGTCAGGTCTGCCTCCTGCAAACTTACTTTTCTCTCGTAAGCACCGCTGGTATGATCGCTTGCTGGTGGATGTGTTGATGAAGCAGAATGATATAGGTCCGCAAATTTTTTCGCAGATGTATAAAAAGAATAAAGTGCAGCAGATTTTCCGTTTCCTGGATGATGAAACCACGCTCTGGGAGGATATCCGTATTATCGCTTCGTTTTCACCATGGCCGTTTTTAAAGGCGCTGGTGAGAACATCCATTCGTAAGCATTAAAGTGCTCCGTCGCGGATGCTGTCTACTACCGTTGGGTCGAGTAGAGTAGAGGTATCGCCTAAATTGCTGACATCTCCTTCTGCTATTTTACGAAGAATGCGTCGCATGATTTTACCGGATCGTGTTTTGGGTAGACCTGTTACGAATTGAATTTTGTCGGGCTTGGCAATGGGTCCAATAACTTTGCTGACAGTGTCAAGAATCTCTTTTTTTCTATTGTCTGCATGTTCCGGTAAATGATCGCATATAACGTAGGCGTATATACCCTGTCCTTTGATAGCATGTGGATATCCTACCACCGCTGATTCAATCACGTGCGGATGTTCGTTGATGGCATTCTCCATTTCTGCTGTTCCCATCCGGTGTCCCGATACATTAATGACATCATCTACCCGGCCGATAATCCGGTAGTAACCGTCATAATCTCTGCGGCATCCATCTCCTGTAAAATATAAATTAGGGTAAGTGCTGAAGTAATTTAATCTGCATCGTTCATGATCTCCATAAGTTGTGCGCAACATACCCGGCCATGGGAATTTAATGCAGAGATTACCTTCAACATTCGATCCTTTGAGTTCATTTCCTTCGCTGTCCACCAGTATGGGTTGTATGCCAGGCAGTGGCAATGTTGCAAAGGTGGGTTTGGTGGGCGTGATATGTGCAAGCGGAGAAATCATGATGCCACCCGTTTCCGTTTGCCACCAGGTGTCGACTACCCAGCATTTGCCTTTGCCGATATTGTCAAAATACCATTGCCATGCTTCTTCGTTGATAGGCTCTCCTACCGACCCAAGTGTGTGGAGTGATTCTAACGAATAGGGATATACGAACTCGTCACCAAATGCCATCAATGAACGAATGGCGGTTGGTGCGGTATAAAATATATTGACTTTGTATTTGTCGATGACTTGCCAGAATCTTCCTGCATCAGGCCAGGTGGGAATTCCTTCAAACATGAGGGAGGTGGCTCCTTCAAGTAATGGTCCGTATACGATATAACTATGGCCTGTGATCCAGCCAACATCTGCTGTGCACCAGTAAATGTCACCGTCTTTATATTGAAATACATTCCTGAAGGTGTACGCCGCCCAAACCATGTAACCGGCTGTTGTATGTACTACTCCTTTGG
>JBIIRF010000003.1:0-18086 GCA_044341715.1 Bacteroidia bacterium
CGCGAAGTATAATAATTATCCCGATCCGGGTCAGCCCACTTCAGACCATCCTTTGTTACGCCGGAGATAAGAATCACAGAAAACGGAATAGAACCCTTTCCCTTTCCTTGCCAGATCATACGGTACTTTATGAAGCCATCCAGTTCCTTACGGTTACTACTTCGACCAACACCGATCATAATACGATTACTAATACCGTAATCGAGACCGAGACGAATGGTTGCCTGATCGAGACCATAAGCACCATAAGCACCCTCATTCAAACGACCGAAGCGATGCAGGATACGAAAATCGAGCACACCTGCTGCCACTTGCTCCATTGATTGTCCGGTGATGACACGAGTTGCCTTGAAAGCATTTTTTACGAACTCTTTCTTGTTCTCCTCGTCTCCCAACAAGCTCAGCAGATCATCCTGTGCCTTAACGGAAGATGCCGAAAGCATCAACCAGCCAAACAACAGGATTATGCCTTGATTAACGCATTTTTTCATATGATGCATTTACTACAATTTTAATTTCTTTGGCAACTTTATCTTTTACCAGAGCTGGTATTTCAATTTTATAATCTGCAAGCAACACCATAAAAGTACTGGTAGCAATCACCTTTCCACCTTTCACCTCCATAGTACCTTTACCGGTAATTTCCTTCGTAACACCGTGCATCGTTAAAGTACCCTTGTAATTTACCGGATACACACCATCTTTAGCGAAATTCACAGAAGAGATATCGGTGATAACACCTTTAAATACCGACTTAGGATATTTATCTGACTCGGCATAGTTTTCATGGAAATGCTCCATCATCAATGCCTTTTCAAATTCGAATGCCTTCATCAGCACAGCGAATTCAAAATTTCCTGTTGATGCTACGAATACACTTGTAGCTTGTGAATTATGGGCTTCAATTTTTTCTGTAGCGGCATCTGAGTAGAAACTCACTTTACCGTTACGGGTGAAATATCGATCCTGTGACATGCTTTGAAATGACACCAGGGAAAACAACGCAATTACTGAAAGAATACGCTTCATAGTTTTTTTAATTGATGTTGATTAGTTGAAGTAACGAATAGTTCAATTCTATCCGTCAATTTATCTGTTTGATTAATTATTGTTCAATAGAATTTTTCCACCGAAAATATCGGTACCGGAAATCAGGTTAATCAGGTAAACTCCCGGCTGAATATTCAATGGTCGCTCTACTTCCAGTTTCACTTCTCCGGCAGATTCCTGATCGAATGAACGGGAAGCAATAAGATGTCCTGCAAGATCATAGATTTCTACTTTTGGAGCAGCGGCTACGGCTGAAGAATAATTCAATACGATATTATTCTCTGCATTCACATATAATTTCATTGCCGACTTCACTGAAGAATTTTCCATCAATCCTGTAGCACTTGCAGGTGTTACCAGTTTTGTGCTATTGTATATATAATCTGTATTTTCATTCCCATTATTATTCGCAGCAACACCGGCGAAATAAAAAGTTACATTGCCGATATTTGTAGCAGGAGCAACCCAGTTAAAAGTAAACACCATTGAATCAGTAGCCAGGCCTCCATTCAATGTATGAACAAGATTACTCCGGGTTACACCACTAACTGTTTTCGTTTTAATTTGTGTTTTAGCTGAATTGGTAATTTGAATAGTACCTGCATTCGCATTGGCAGAAGTCAAAGCCTCGAGACCGATTCCGAACAGAGGGCGACCGACATGCTTCACGATCGCATTAATAGTATAAGTCTGTCCCGGCACATATTGCCAGTTACTCATATTTGATGTCAGATAAATAGTACCATTACCAACATTTGGTCCGCTATAAGTACTGTGACAGTCATCACAGAGTAATTCATTTGGAGAACCCGTATAACCAGCCTTACCATTATCTTCAAGTATATCGAATGCAGTACCGGCGAAGATAGCACCAACTGCAGCGATGAGCAGAATAGATTTTTTCATTGTGTTTTATGTTTTGTTATATGTGTTCTTACTTTATTATTCCTTCACCTCTACACAACGAACCAGAACCACATCCATTAAATAACCGGTGCATTGTCCTTTCATCTTCACCCGCTGACCGGCCTGATACGCCGATTCTTCCACCTGTTTATCTTCCAGTTTACAAATTACACCGAACATTCCCGATGTAGTTTCCAATGTAATTGCAAGACCACTTGTATCTGCATTTACCGACATTACTTTTCCGGTAACTTCAATTGTTTTATCCAGGTACTTTTTATTTGCGGTTGATTCATCGGATTCAAATTCGGCAAACAGGGTATCTGCACTCACCGTAAAAACCGGTTTAGCATCTGCCAGACTCTCCGTAGGTTTATTGTAATAATAATAACCTAAACCTGCAGCGACTAATCCAAGAATAGCAATGATTCCGAGTAATTTTTTCATAATTAGTTAGGGGTACCGTTATCGATCCAGATTTTTAATTTCAAGAGTGTACAATCATCCAGTTTATTTCCACCCTGAGGCATTTCCGACCAATTCGGATCATGACTCATCGAGCCATACAAAGATCCATCCAGAGCATACAATTTCACATTCGTATAATCAGAGAGGTCTATGCTTCCTGATGGTGCTGAACCACTATGACAGCTTGTACAATACTCAGTCAGAATCGGAGCGATTGTAGCGGTATACGTCACGTTTGTTGTATCACAGATTCCGGTAGGCGGATACAATTCCTCTTCCACATCATAATAACAACCCGAGAATAGCAATCCCAGAACGGTTGCCAGAATCATTGGGTTCAATAATCGCTTCAATTGATTCACGAGAGTAATTTGCGTTTTATGGTTTGATGTTTTAATTAGTTGTTTGGAGCTCCTGCTGCTACCCAGATCCGGATTTTAGCAATATCACAATCAGGCAACATTGCGCTATTTTTTGGCATTGCACTCCAGCCTGCCTGATGTTGAATAGATCCCATCAGTGACCCATCAAAAGCGGAACCGGAAACACCGGCATAATTGCTTAAATCATAACCACCACCTGGCGATCCACCCTGGTGACAACCTTGACATTTATTCTGGATAATCGGGCGAATGGTATTTGACCAGGTCACAGTAGATGTATCACAAATACCGCTGCAATCGAGATTCTGCGCACCTTGAGCAATCCAGGTTTGAATAAGCTGAATCTGTTGAGAAGAAAGAGGAGCTGCAGGTGGAGGAGGCATCATTTTATCCGGATCATTGGTAGTTAATACCTCTATCAGATCTCCATCATTCGGGTCACCGGGCTCAACAATACCTGAATTCATAATTTCCTGATAGGAGGTCATAATAACACCATCTTCATGAGAAGCAGCATCATGACAACCACTTTGCCCGCAATTCGCTACCAGAAATGGTAAAACCTGACTATTGAAGTAAACGGTATCAGAATCACAAGGGACGGTACTTCCGCCGCCATTTCCGCCGCCATTTCCGTTATTTCCCGTATTTCCAGGCTGAGGGATATCATGTTTACAAGCTGAAAACCATATTGTTAGAGCAATCGTAATTGCTGCTATTATGCTTCCGTTTAGTCTTTTCATCAGGTCCATATGATCTTTCAACGTCAAAAGTACGGCAGCCGATGCGCAGAACATACTTCGATTTTCTGAATCGGGAAACGGAGGTGCTGAACGGGAAAAAAAGCGGTAAACGGGAAAATTCCTGAAATTTATTTACTGCCGGTAAGCCAATCTTTGAAATTAGGGGAACGCTCAGTACTAACAATGGTATCTTCTGTCGTAGGAGGTTTCAACACCACCTTCACCCGTGACTTCGACCAGGCCAGCATTTTATCGATAGATGTTATATTGATAATGAACTGACGATTGATTCTGAAAAACTGCTCCGGATCCAGCATGGTTTCCAATTCATCCAGATTATAGTCGATCGGGTAACGAATATTCGCTGAAGTACAGAGATAATTTATTTTATCCTCCGTATAGAAATAAGCTACCTCCGACACTTCCACCATTTTAATTGTATCACCATAGCGAATCACTATTCGTTTTTGATAATCTTTAGATGTGGATTTTGTCTGACCGGAGAACTGTTTCATAAAAGTCTCCAATTGTTTCAGATGCATTCCTGACAGGTTACGTAGTTTTTCAAACGCCCTTTCAATTTCTTCCTTTTTAATTGGCTTGAGCAGATAGTCGATACTATTCACTTTAAATGCATCCAGAGCATGTTCATCATACGCTGTAGTAAAGATAACGGGAGAAGTCACCTGAACAGCAGCAAATATTTCGAAACTTGGTCCATCAGCAAGATGTATATCCATCATGATTACATCCGGAGCAGCATGGTTTTTTAACCATTCCACTGACGAACGAATGCTCACCAATGTATCCAGAATTTCGGCAGAAGGTTCCACTTCTTTGATCATTTTTATTAAGCGATCAGAGGCCAGTTTTTCATCTTCAATGACGAGAATTTTCATGATGTTACCTATTAGTGAATTGATATTGGTAATTTATTGAGCAGTTGGAATTCGTATCAATGGAATTTCCACTGTAAACATATTTCCTTCTGTATGCACTTTTACTTTTTGGCCGGAGATAATAGTAAACCGGTTGATGATATTATCCAATCCGATACCGGTAGAAGGCTCTGCCTGCTTTTTGGGGTTCAGATTATTTGATATAATCAATGAATAATTCTCAGCAGCAGTCACCTGAATTTTAAGTGGTGTTTCATACGAAACTGCATTGTGCTTCACCGCATTTTCAATCAACAACTGAAGAGATAAAGGTGGCAGACCAAATTCCTGCTTCCAGAGTGTTGGAACATCTACTTCCAACTCCAGATAATCCCCAAATCGCTTTTGCTGAAGAAAATAATATGTATTCACCATTTCCAGTTCCTCCTCCAGTGAGATCACATCTTTATCGCGGTGACGCACCATATTGCGGAAGTAATCAGCCAGCTTTTCTACATAACTGATGGCCTTCTTCTGATCATCTTCAATAATTGCAATAAGTGTATTGAAACTATTAAAGAGGAAATGGGGATTCACCTGACTTTTCAGGGTTGCATATTGATACTCTACTTTTTCCTTCTTCAATCCTTCCAGTCTACGCAAACGGAGATCTCTGTCGCGAATATAGAACAGGATTAATATCGCCAGAGCAGATATGATAGAAATCACAAACCAGTTCCTTTTCCAGAGAGGCTTGGTAATTTCAAACCGATAGGAAACAACGGAAGCATTTCTGAACTGACCTTCGAGTCCGGCCATTACTTCAAATGTATAATTTCCAGGTGGAAGGTTAGGGAAAGTAACAATACGGTCGCGGGTAGGAATCCAGTCATTGCTGTATCCTTTCATGCGGTATCGGTAAGAAACCAGATCCGGATGAGAGAACCATAAGCCTGTATATTCGATGGAGATATTGTTTTGGTTATAATCAAAAACGGTATCCTGCAACCCGATATCCTGCTTCATAAAGGACAACACTCTTTTTAAAATCAAACGAGGCTTATTGCTCACCCCTTTGTTATAGTTAAAAAACCGCACGATACCACTCTTCGTCCCAATCCATACTCCACCTTTTCTATCACGTGTAACAGCATTTAAATCTGCATCTATATATTTCAATCCGGATTCTTCACCGATATTTTCCACCTCGAAGGTTTTCGGATTAATAATATCCAGCCCCTTCTTATTGACTACAACAATATTTCCGTTATTATCAATACTCAAACCTGCGATATCCAACTCTGACAATCCATGCGAAAGATTATAGTTCTTAAAATTCCTTCCATCGAAACGGTAAACGCCCTGATGCTGCGTACTGAACCAGATATTACCAAATAAATCCTCTGTGATCGAATAAACCACTTTGCCGGAATTCTGATTTAAAAACGAACGTGAAGTAAAACCATCATACATCACCAAACCTTTACCATCAGTACCAAACCAAACACGACCTTTCGAATCGATAAACACACAATAAACGAAACCATTGTATGTAGCTTCTCCTCCATTTCCCAACTCACCAAATGAATAAGCAAATGCATCCTGCTTTCCTTCATCGGCAATGATTTTATCGCAACGAATAACACCACCCAATGTTGCCAACCAAACTGTAGTTCCTTTTCCTGCAATTGCAATAACGTTGGCATTGGGCAAACCATTCTTCTCTGTATAGCGACGAACCTTTCCAGACTTAGAATTCAGGCAATACAATCCATTATCAAAAGTCCCAATCCATAAATTATCAAAGTCATCCTCATAGAGCGAGACTATATGCAGATTTGGCAATTTCGGATCAACCATAAATTTCACAATACGGTTTTCATCCTTCGCCAGGTAATCGAAACGATAAAGTCCCTTGGGAGAGCTGAACCAGATATAACCTTCAGGACAAGCAGCAATTGCCTGAACACTATCAAATTTAAAATTGTTTATCGCCTCCACGTATTCTACTTTTTCGCCCGGCGACATTACCAATTTTGCATCCGTACCAATCCATACATTTCCCTCTGTATCGCGCATAATCGCCTGTACTTTGCTTCCCGGAAATGAATTGGTATTGTTAAACTGCCTTATCCGACGATCGCCACTGAATTCATAATCGATAATTCCGGAACTTTCTGTACCCAACCAAAATTCATTCTGCAATCGCGTAAGGGAAGTTACAGCACCGTAATTCCAATTAAAATCACCGGTAACATTTATAAACTTCTTTGACTTCGGATTAAACTGACAAATGCCTTTCTCCTGCAATCCAAGCAACAAATTACCATCCGGCATAACTCCCACAGCCCGCACTATATTATCAGGCAAACCATCTCCCGAATCATATACTTTATATGAAATAGGATTTGTAGCAGGGTTAATCTCCACCAATCCACCATCAGTACCGGCCCACAATGTACCATTCGGATGAAGGATCAACTGATAAATATATGGATCCGGAATACCGGCCAACCGATGCCAATCGTCGCCAATTTTATAATAAATTCCCTCTCCATAACTGGCAATCCAGAAATCACCATTCGGGAAACGTACTATTGATTTTACGGGACTATGCACCGGACTTTTGATACTCTTAAGTTTATTATTACTCCACAAAAGCAAACTACCCTTCTCCGTACCAATCATGAGTTTATTGTTCTCAAATGGAACAACCACCGATATTTTCTTCGCATTGGTATCTCCGACGGCATGCAGCGACTCAAACGAAAAGCCATCGTAATTATACAAGCCATCATCAGTACCGAAATAAATTAATCCGTCATTCGACTGAGCAATAGCATTGATCCGTAAATCTTCCTTCAGTTTATTGATCACGAGTTCCCGAAAAAACGGACGCTGTGCATTCCCACTGAAAAAGAGGAACACCAACAAACAACAACCGATCAGCTTTTTCATTTCTTCACCTCCTTCTTCAACTTTGCCTTCACACCAATTTTGATTTCAGGAGCAATTTTCTGCTGCACAATACGCGGAATTCTTATTTCATGATCAGCAAGCAAAACACCGAAATCGCATTCAATAAAAATATCATCGCCCTTCACCCAGATGGTACTTTTTATAATCCTCTCCTGTGGAACACCCTTCACATTTAAAATACCCTTCACTCTCACGAGATATGTTCCATCCTTCAGGAAATTGATTTCATCGATTATTTTCCCGCTAAACAAACATGAAGGATTTTTATCCGATTCGATATAATTTTCATTGAAATGGTCTTTCTGCAAAACACTGTTAAACCCCTCAAATGACTCGTTCGCAACGCTAAAAGCAAATGAACGAGTGTCAGTGTCAATCACCCCTTTCATTTGGGTAGATTTCGCATCAATTCTTTCCAAAGGAGCATCCGAAACAAACGTAACTTCCGAATTTACAATGAAATAGCGGTTCTGAGCCTGCAAATTAACGGTAAGTGCAAGGAAAATAAGTAGAATTCCAACAAACCGTACGGAAGGGACAACATATTTGCCTTTCCACCAATCCTGACGAATGAAAGCCGGAAAGGGCCTAAAACTGCTTGATTTTGATCTTTGCATGGGCTGACCAAGGTACAAAAAAGGGGCCGATCCGGTGATAAAACGCTGTATACGGGCAAATTCCGTATCTGAACGAGTTAAAACGATATCTGAAAAAATTTGAAGACTTCCACCTTAGCGATGGGTCACTTTACATTACTACCTTCGCAGCACCAAAACAATGATTTCTTAAACAAATACGGGCCTTCTTCGTACAAAGAGGTCTATCTATGAATTCCGGCCTACCCAACTTGATAATAGGGGGTGTACACAAAGCAGGGACAACCTCTTTGTTTGTATACCTGTCCAAGCATCCAGATGTTTGCGCATCTCACATTAAGGAGATAGGATTTTTCATGCCTTTGCGTGATGGAGGAGTATTGCCACCAATCAGTGAGTATAAAAGTTATTTCAGTCATTGCCAGGGTCAGCGGTATGTGATGGAAGCAAGTCCGAGTTATATTTACGGAAAAGAAAAAATTGCCGACGCCATACTTGAACATTGCGGACAAGCGAAAGTAATTATGATGCTTCGCGAACCGGTAGATCGTTTAAGCTCCTTCTACAACCATATTCGTTCCAAAGCGATGCTGGAAGAGAAGGTTGACATGGCCGATTTCATTCGCAAGTCGATAGAAGGAATTCATGATTCCAGTAAGCAAAACTACTTCACGCGAGGGGTACGAGAAGGTTTTTACAGTGATTACTTACAGCCCTGGTTTGACCGGTATGGAAATAATTTAAAAATCGTTTTCTTCGACGACCTGAAAGAAAACCCAAAGTCGCTTACCTTTGATGTCGCCCAATGGTTAGAGCTGGATACAGCTGTATTCCGTGACAGTGACTTCACCGTTGAAAATAAGACAGTCTATTATAAAAACAAGTCCATCCACAAAGTCATCCTTGGCATCAACAAGAAGATGGAAGCTTTCTGGAGAAGAAATCACGGACTAAAAAAGAAATTGCGTAGCATCTATTATTCCTTCAATGCTGACAAAAGCAGTAATGAGAAGATGGATGAAAACACAAAGCAATTGCTGCGTGAGCTATATCAACCTTATAACAAGGAATTAAAAGGAATATTGGAGAAAAACGGATACCGCCAATTACCTTCCTGGTTAAAGGATTAAGAAGAGTACTGCATGAATGATCCTAAAGTAATAATTGTTAGTCTGGTCATCCTGGGAATTGTCATTTCTCTTTACAAGGAATTTGTAAAGCCGGTGATGGTATTCGTGATGGCCGTAACCGTTTTGATGGCGGCGAACATTATTACCCCAAAGGAAGCATTAAGCGGTTTTGCCAATGAACAGATTGCAGTAATTTTTCTATTGCTCATCATCAGCGATGTAGTAAAACGATCCGCAGCACTCGACTATTCGATCTACCGGCTATTAAGACCCGGATTAACATACAAGGCATTTTTATTCCGCATGTCGACAGCTGTTGCATCGATATCAGCCTTCGTAAATAACACACCACTCGTTGCATTAATGATGCCTTAAGTTTACGACTGGGCAAAGCGAAAAAATATCAGTCCTTCGAAAGTACTTATGCCATTATCGATGGCCGCCATCATTGGAGGCACAGTAACATTGATAGGAACATCTACCAACCTTGTGGTAAGTGGACTGGCAACCGATGCAGGACTGGCACCACTTCCGATGTTCTCCTTCACGCCCATCGGACTACCCATCATGGTTCTGATTGTTTTATACATTACACTCTTCAGCAATAAAATTTTACCTGACCGTACGGATGCCTTAACTGATTTCAAAGAGCACTCAAGAGAATACCTTATCGAAACGCGTGTACCGGCCTCCTCCTCCTACGTTGGAAAATCGCTTGACGACAACAAACTCCGGCAACTTCGCGGCTTATATGTAGTAGAGATTATCCGCCAGGAAAAACCCATAGCACCTGTATCTCCTAAGGAAGTTATACAACCTGACGACATTCTGATTTTCGCAGGAGAAACGGACACTGTAATTGACCTTATCAATAATCAAAAAGATCTGGTTGCAGCCGATTATTCCGACTATCCGACAACAGGAAAAGTTGAAATAATTGAATCAATTGTTTCACCCAACTCCAATCTCATCAACAAGAAAGTTAACAAAACAAACTTTCGGGAGATCTTCGACGCCGGCATTATAGCTGTAAACAGAAACGGAGAAAAGGTCAGTGGCAAAGTCGGTGAAATTGAATTACAAAATGGCGATCTTCTGCTAGTTGTTGCCGGAAAAGGATTTCGCAGACGCGTAGAGCAAAACCGCGACCTGATACTTGTATCCAAGCGAAGAGAGATCAACCATGGAGACAAAAGGCTAGTCCGATGGATTCTACTTGCCATAGCTGCCGCATTTATTCTTGAAGCCTGCAACATGATGAGTTTATTCATGTCACTCTTTCTTATAACCGGCGCAATAGCATTGTTTGGAGGTATTACTGTAGATGACATCAAAAAATCGCTCGATCTTGAATTAATGGTAATGCTGGCCCTGGCAATAGGTGTTGGCAAATCCATCTCCAACAGCGGAGCAGATCAGCTCTTCGCCAGAGAAGTGATCAATGTCACATCACAGTTACACGAAACTTTAGGCGTCATACTTGGCCTTTATCTCGTCACCAATATACTCACCATGTTTGTGACCAATGCCGCTGCGGTAGCAATTACATTCCCGATAGCAGTAGCGACAGGACAACAAATCGGCATGCACGACATGACACCATTGCTGCTCACCATCGCCTTTGCCAGTTCAGCCGACTTCATCACACCATTCGGTTATCAAACCAACCTCATGGTATTTGGACCCGGCGGTTATAAATTCGTTGACTACATCCGCTACGGAATAGTTCCCACCTTCATCTACATGGCCATGACAATATTCGGCATAGCCTGGTGGTATAATCTCATTTAAAAACCACGATGAGCAACAAACATATCGTCAAACAGGATTATAAAATCAGCAGAGCCGACCGGGAGAAACTACTCGATCAGCAGCCATCCTTACTATGGTTCACCGGCCTCAGCGGCTCAGGTAAATCGACGCTTGCCGACCGTGTAGAACAGGAACTCCATGCTGCAGGGTACAAAACATATCTCCTCGACGGAGACAACATCCGCCATGGCCTTAACAATAATATCGACTTTACCGAAGAAGGTCGCCGTGAAAACATACGCCGTATCGGAGAAGTATCCAAATTATTCTTAGACGCCGGAATCATCGTTCTTACCGCCTTCATCTCCCCATTTCGAGAAGACAGAGACCGCGTAAGAGCGCTTGTCAACCCCGGAGAATTCATAGAAATCCACGTTGATTGCCCACTTGAAGTATGCGAATCGCGCGATGTAAAAGGTCTCTACGCCAAAGCCCGTAAAGGAGAAATTCCTAACTTTACCGGGATTTCATCGCCCTTCGAAGCCCCCTTACAGCCTGAAATCACTGTTCACACAGACCGGGAAGACATGGAAACCTGCGTGAACAAAATCCTCGACTATACGTATAAACGAATTAAACCTTTAAAAGGATGATTCTCTATCATTTAAATCACCTGCGCGAGCTGGAGGCAGAAGCCATCTATGTGATCCGTGAAGCAGCTTCACAGTTTGAAAGACCTGCTATGTTATTCTCAGGTGGAAAAGATTCAATTGTAATGACTCATCTGGCACGGAAAGCATTTTATCCGGCCAGAATTCCATTTCCATTGTTGCACATTGACACTGGCCACAACTTTCCGGAAACAATCACCTTCAGAGATGAAATGGTTGAACGAATCGGCGCGACTTTGATTGTACGTCATGTACAGGACTCGATCGACAGCGGAAGAGCCAAGGAAGAAAAAGGACCAAATGCCAGCCGTAACATGCTGCAGACAATCACACTTCTTGACGCACTCGAAGAACTCAAAGTAGATGCGGCGATGGGTGGAGCACGACGTGACGAAGAAAAAGCCAGAGCGAAAGAGCGATTCTTTTCACATCGCGACGAGTTCGGACAATGGGATCCGAAAAATCAGCGTCCGGAACTCTGGATGTTGCTCAACGGAAGAAAAAATATCGGAGAACATTTCCGTGTATTCCCATTGAGTAACTGGACAGAGATGGATGTATGGATGTACATTGCACTAGAGAAAATTCCTATTCCCAATATTTACTTCACACACCAGCGACAAGTTGTTGATCGCGGAGGAATGTTACTCGCACACTCTGACTTTATCACCTTACGGGAAAATGAAAAAGTGGAAGAGATGACTGTACGTTTCCGCACCATTGGCGATATGACTTGTACAGGAGCAGTATTATCACCTGCATCCACACTTGATGAGATCATTGATGAAGTAGCTGCCAGTAAAACCACAGAACGTGGAACCAGGGCCGATGATAAACGAAGTGATACTGCTATGGAAGACCGTAAAAAAGCAGGATACTTCTAAACACAGCCGCCGGAATAAAAATAAATTATCAATTAGCATTCGTAAATTCACAATACAATGAGTGATTTTAGTACAGAAGGATACATGAACATGGAACTGTTGCGGTTTACCACAGCAGGTAGTGTTGATGACGGAAAAAGCACGCTGATCGGACGATTACTCTTCGACAGTAAACAGATTTTTGAAGATCAGCTCGAAGCCATTGAGCGAACAAGTCAGCAAAAAGGATTTGAACATGTTGATTTAAGCCTGCTCGTAGACGGATTAAAAGCCGAACGCGAACAAGGCATAACGATTGACGTTGCCTACCGTTACTTTGCGACACCGAAACGAAAGTTCATCATTGCAGATACGCCCGGGCATATTCAATACACACGCAACATGGTTACCGGAGCATCAACAGCTAATGCTGCGCTAATTCTGGTAGATGCACGCAAAGGTGTATTGGAACAAACTATACGTCACTCCTTCATTGCATCATTACTTCAGATACCTCACCTGATCATCTGTATAAACAAAATGGATCTCGTGGAATATGACGAAAAGGTATTTGACAAAGTTGTTGATCAGTTCCGCACTGTATCCAGCAAGCTTGACATTAAAGACATTCACTTCCTTCCAATCAGTGCATTGAAAGGAGACAATGTTGTAGACAAATCGGAGCAAATGCCATGGTACCAGGGTCCAACCCTTATGTACTTACTGGAGCACTTACACATCAGCAGCGATGAAAATCACATTGACTGCCGGTTCCCGGTACAATATGTTGTACGTCCGCAACAAACAGAATACCATGACTACCGTGGATATGCCGGAAGAATTGTCAGCGGAATCTACAAGCCTGGCGACAAAGTAAAAATTCTTCCAAACGGAGAAACTGCCACTATCAAATCCATCGAACTTTTCGGTGATCAGATTGAAGAAGCTTACGCACCAATGTCAGTTACAATGACACTTGACCGCGATGTAGATATCAGCAGAGGAGATATGATTGTAAGGGAGAATAACGTACCTAATATCTCACAGGAATTTGATGTAATGATCTGCTGGCTCAACGCAAGCAAACTGAATGTTGGAGGCAAATATGCAATCCGCCACACGATAAAGGATGCCCGTTGCATTGTAAAAGAGATTAAATACAAAGTCGACATCAACACACTTCACCGAAACGAAGAAGACAAAGAAATCGGCATGAATGACATCGCCCGAATCAGCGTCAAAACTACGGCACCCTTGTTTTTCGACTCATACCGTAAAAACCGCTACACCGGCAGCATTATTCTGATTGATGAGGCCACCAATGAAACCATCGGAGCGGGTATGATCGTATAATGTCCATAATCGAATAAATAATCATGGAAAGCTATCTTCAACTTTTATCAGTCGCTATCAAAGCGGCCGTACTTGCCGGAAAGGAAATTAAAGACGTTTACGGCACTTCTTTTACAGTAGAGATAAAAGATGACAAGAGTCCACTTACCGAAGCAGACAAGCGTTCCCATGAAAAAATAGCCGCCATTCTCAAAGAAAGTGCATTACCACTTCTGAGTGAAGAAGGAAAAACCATTGATTTTGAAGAAAGGAACAAATGGAAAATGTTTTGGCTGATTGATCCGTTAGATGGCACCAAAGAGTTTATAAAGAGAAACGGAGAATTCACTGTCAACATCGCATTAATACGCAATGGAGTTCCTGTACTTGGCGTAATCTACGCACCGATTATTGACAGTATCTATTTTGGTTGCGAAGGAAGTGGAAGTTTCAAGTTGGAAGGTGACTTTGAGTATTTGAGTCATCTTATCCAAGCCCAACACATCGCCGACAAATTCATCTCAGCCTCCCAAAAACTACCGGTAAAAGATGCAGAGCGTCCGTTTACTGTGGTAGCCAGCCGTTCTCACATGAGTGATGAAACAGCAGCATATATTGAAACACTTCGCAAAGAACATGGCGACCTGCAGATGATTTCGAAAGGAAGTTCATTAAAATTATGTCTCGTAGCAGAAGGAGCAGCAGATGTTTATCCGCGCTTTGCACCAACTATGGAATGGGACACGGCAGCCGGACAAGCTATTGCAATGAGTGCAGGATACAGCGTTATAAACGCACATGACGAATCTTCGGTTATTTACAACAAGAGTGAATTACTTAACCCCTGGTTTATTGTAAAATAACAGAGACAATATATTTTCGCCTCTTTCAAAGCAATACTTTTTATACAGACACATTAAAATTGCCGGTTGATTTTTCTCTATAAAAAGATAGCAACATTCTATTGTTGAAAACAGGCAACTCTGAATTCCTAACAATTCCATAACCTCCCGGAAATATTCCAATAAAGACTTGCACGTAAAATTGCAACATGAAAAAGAAGATCATGTCAGCATTTTTACTCAACCTTGTTGGAAACATCACTGACCTTTTTGCCATATTCAGTTTTCGAAAAATCTGGCATCGATTCAACCATGCATCCACACTACTTTTTGAAATCAAAAACCCATCTTACTGTTGAAAACGACTGTGAAAAACACCGACAACAGAAGAAAAGTTGAAGTAGTTGTTATTTCAGATGTACACCTCGGCACTTATGGTTGTCATGCCTCAGAACTGGTAGACTATTTACGTTCCATTCAACCCGGACTGCTCATCCTGAACGGAGACATCGTAGATATGTGGCAATTCAGTAAAAACTACTTTCCGAAATCACACATGCAGGTTGTAAAAGAAATCGTGAGTCTGGCATCGAAAGGAGTTCCTGTACATTACATCACAGGCAACCATGACGAAATGCTACGTAAATTCTCAGGATTTCACATCGGCAACTTATCCATCAACAACAAACTGTTACTCGAAATTGACGGAAAGAAAGCCTGGATATTTCATGGAGATGTATTCGACGTAACCATGCAACATGCCAAATGGCTCACCAAACTTGGTGCCATTGGATATGACCTGCTCATCCTCCTAAATGCCTGTGCAAACTTCATACTCGCAAAATTCGGAAGAGAAAAAATCTCCTTATCCAAGAAAATTAAAAACGGAGTTAAGAGTGCAGTAAAATACATCAACAACTTCGAAAAAATATGTGCTGAAATTGCAATTGGGAATCAATATGATTATGTGCTTTGCGGACATATTCACCAGCCGGAGATCAGAGAAATGAGCAATGCAGACGGCAAAGTAATGTACCTCAACTCCGGCGATTGGGTAGAAAACCTCACTGCACTTGAATATGACAACGGAAAATGGGAGTTATATCATCATCAACCCGGCGTGTTTAAAAAATCCGCAGAAGAAGAAGTAAACAACAAAAACGCCGTATTTCTAAACAACAAACAGATTTTTGATATACTTCTCGAAGAGATACACAGCAATCATCAGGGATCGGTCATTAAACTCAGTAAAAGAAATGAAGATACTCTATGCCATACAGGGCACAGGTAACGGACATATCAGCAGGGCATTAGAGATAATTCCTATTTTAAAAAAGAAAGCACAGGTAGATGTGCTCGTCAGTGCATCTCAGTGGGAATTATCCCTCCCCTTCCCTATCGACTATAAATTTGAAGGACTTGGATTCATCTTTGGTAAAAAAGGCGGAGTAGACTTATTAAAAACATACCTCCGACTCGACACCCTTCGACTGATCAAAGAAATCCGCAGCTTACCTGTAGAAAAATACGATTTAGTCATCAGTGACTTTGAACCCATTTCTGCCTGGGCCTGCCAACTCCGAAAAAAAGTTTGCATCGGACTCAGCAACCAGGCCGTCACTCTACACCCACTTGCTCCTCGACCAAGCAACACTGATTCGATTGGTAAAATGATACTTGATCATTATGCTCCGACAACCGTAAATTACGGTTATCACTTCAAACGATTCGACAACAATGTATACACTCCAATCATCCGACAAGAGATACGCGAAGCCATAGTAAGTGATAAAGGTCATATTACCATTTACCTGCCGAGCTACGATGACGAACGAGTAATAAAAAAACTAAAAGAATACAACGACTTACCTTTTCAGATATTTTCAAAAAGGGCACGCAGTGCTTACCGGCAGAAGAATGCATGGGTACTACCATTAAACAGGGATTCCTTTATCAAAAGTATCGCATCATCATCCGGTGTCATTACCAATGCAGGGTTCGGCACCACAGCTGAAGCATTATATCTCGGGAAACCATTGCTTGTTATTCCCATGAAAACACAATACGAACAACATTGCAACGCCGCAGTACTGCAATCGATGGGAGTAACTGTAATGCCCTCATTAAAATCAAAACACTTACACTTGCTGGACAACTGGCTCAATGAAAAGTCGGTCGTTCAAGTAGAATACCCAGATGAGACAGAAAAGTTACTGGACACCATCATACAACGACATGCAGGGCAAAAATTAACCGAAAGCACCTTTGAAGATGAAATGAAATTCATCCGCAGATTGCTAAAACCCGCAGGAATTCCCGGCTAACCTGCAAATCAAGTGAACAACGAAATATTTCATTGGGGAGTTGCCTGTTCCGCAGCCCAAACCGAAGGTGCAGCAAACACTGACGGGAAAGGACCTTCCATATGGGACACATTTTCAAAGAAACGTTATAAAATTACTGGTGCACATACTCCTGAAACAAGTTGTTCCTTTTATCATCGATTCAAAGAAGATATTGCACATGTAAACAGTCTCTCTATACCCAACTTTCGATTTTCTATTTCGTGGCCCAGAATATTACCTGAAGGGAAAGGACATATCAATCATAAAGGGCTAGACTTTTACGACCGGTTAATAGATGAATGTCTTGAAAATAATATCACACCATGGATTACACTTTACCATTGGGATCTGCCTCAAAAATTAGAAGATATAGGCGGATGGAACAACAGAGATATCATTGGCTGGTACAGTGACTACTCAACAATAGTCCTCAAAGCATTTTCCGACCGTGTAAAAAACTGGATGGCATTAAATGAGCCACTGGTATACACAGGTGCGGGCTATTTCTTAGGCGTACATGCACCCGGAAAAAGGGGCATGGACAATTTTCTATCAGCTGCCCATCATACTGCACTTGCACAAGCAACAGGTATCCGAATAATTAGAAGTGAATGCAAAGAAGCATACGCCGGCACTACATTCAGCTGTTCATGGATCAGTCCCTATAGCCAGGAACAAAAAGATCTCGAAGCCGCCAATAGAGTTGATGCATTACTCAACAGGTTTTATCTTGAACCTTTACTTGGCAAAGGATATCCAATACACGAACTTCCCTTTCTTCAAAAAATTGAAAATTACTTTAAACCACAAGATGAAAAGGATTTGATAGAGATACCCGACTTTATTGGTATACAAAACTATACCCGAGAAGTAGTACGACACTCGTGGTATACTCCATATATTAAAGCCAAGCTGATAGGCGTAAAATCAAGGAAAGTTCCATCCACAATGATGAACTGGGAGGTATATCCGGAAAGCATCTACAACTTGCTACATAAATTCAATCAATACTCCGAAATCAAAGACATACTTGTAACTGAAAATGGAGCAGCATATCCCGACCAGGTTACCGACAACAGTGTTCTGGACACAGAAAGAACCAGCTATCTGAAACTTAACATACAACAAGTATTACGAGCAAAAAACCA
>JBIIRF010000149.1:0-6097 GCA_044341715.1 Bacteroidia bacterium
GTCCCGAAGTACAGAGTCTAGATACAATACCTGATCGTGTAATCCTTCTTGAATTCCCAGAATATCGGGTTCATAACGGTGAAGCATATCCGCAACTTCAGCTTTTCGATACTCCCAGCAGTTTTCCTTATCGCCCGGATTGTTGTACCGGAGATTATAGGTCATGAAAGAGGTTTGTGCCGGAAGAATGTATGGCAGGCAGATGAATAGCAATAAGAGGTGATTTTTCATACTGAACAAATGTAGAAAACAGTACTGTACGAATTGAATAGCCGGCAAACTATCGTTGAATCTTCTACCCGGAAACAGGAACGCCGATAAAGCGGATGGTGCCGATGTTCGCTGATTTGATCTGCTTGTCCGGAAAAATTTCAAGTTGTGCAGGTTGGTTTAATTTCTTTAGCTAAATATTTCGATTTTAAATTTATCTGTTATGGATTCTTTCTCATCGAAAATTCACTTCGATCCAAACGAGGCGGATTTTCAGGATCAATATTATAAGCACTACAGAGGAGATACCATGCCGCACGCCATCTTTCAGAGGGGCTTTGGCTTAACCAGTATTCTTTATTGTTTGAAGCCTCTTCGAAGGTCTGTATCCGGAAAGCGGATTTGTCCAATCGGTATTTCTTCTTTTCCATTGTTACAAATTTACGATTTTTATTCGAGTAAAAGATTGTATGTATAAATTGCTTTGACAAATGATTTTACCAGACTCAAAAAACATCGTAGTGGTATCACCATTGGCACCGAACAATGGCAACGAATTAAAGCAGGAAATAGCATGGTTGGTGGCTTCTTCCTGTGGCTTAGAAGTTCAAGGGGTGAATTCCGTTAGCAAGTGGACGAATCTCCCGGCATTACTCTTTACTTTCCATTCCAAATTATCCTAGCAGTGTTCGATTGAACCCCTCGGGCAAAAATGATCTGACTGAATCATTTTTCCCTCTATCTAAAGTACTCCAGCGGTGTTCGAGTGAATTCTCCGGGCAAACAAGGTTTGTCTGGAGAATTTGTATCGAGAACACCGCCTACTCCCTTCCCGCCGTCGGCAATTTCTCCATCTCCCTCACCGTGATGCTGCAGAAGTCAAATTCGCTGTCAACGCGGCCCGTAATGCGGTAAATTCCTTTTCCTCTGAAGGGATAATCGCGTAGCACTTGCGGGAAGTGGGTGCTGTCAAAGAAAAATCCTTCTTCATCGAGCCAGGTACCGAAGGCCATGTGTTCGCCTTTGATGGTGCGGGTGGGCTTGGTGGTGACGAGGTAGCCGATGATGGAGATCTCTTTGCCGACCGTATTCGATAGCAAAGCGGCTGTTTCTAAACGTAGCGGTTGCAGCGGGGTCGCAGCGGTCGCAGCGTTTAAATCGGGTAACCGAAGTCGTTTGAAGGGACTGGATAGCTCGAAGCCGAGGAGTTCGATCTGATCAAGTGCGTCTTCGGTTTCGTGATGACTGAGCGCCGGAAGTTTCCAGTCAGGTTCAGGATCGTTGAAAAGCTGTGGATGGGTGTCGGTTTTTTTCTCGCCATCGCCGAGGTGGAGATGGATGTCCCATAGCAGTTCTTTCTTGCTTTTGCCGGTGAACCGAAAGGCGTCGATGCGAATCAGTATGCGTAGCTGTTCCAGTTCGATGGCAACCCGGTGCATGAAGTCGCTGAGATGCAGAAAGGGGCCGTTGCGTTCGCGTTCTTCGAGTAACGTGAAGGCGGTTTGCTGTTGCAGATTTTGCAGGTGAATAAATCCAAGGTATATATCACGGTCGCGGATATCCGTTAAATAGGAACTATGGTTGATGTCGGGTGCGTGAATGTTGGCACCTTGCATGCGGGCTTCGTGTACGTAAAACTCCGTGGCATAAAATCCGCCGAAGTTATTGATAACACCTACCATGAATTCATGTGGGTAATAAGCTTTGAGGTATAAGCTCTGATAACTCTCTACGGCATAGCTGGCACTGTGCCCTTTACTGAATGAATAACCTGCAAAACTTTCTATCTGCCGCCATACTTCTGCGGTGATGTCTTCGGGATAACCTCTGGAATGACAACTGTCGAAGAATTTATCTCTGATTTTCTGAAACTCTTCACGGCTTCTGAATTTTCCACTCATTCCTCTGCGCAGTACATCGGCTTCGCTGAGATCGAGTCCGGCGAAATGATGCGCTACCTTGATCACGTCTTCCTGATACACCATGATGCCGTACGTTTCTTCCATCAGCTCTTTCATAACGGGGTGGATATACGTTCTTCGGGCCGGATCATGGGTGCGGAGAATGTATTCGCGCATCATGCCGCTGCGGGCTACTCCGGGACGAATAATCGAACTGGCCGCTACCAGCTGTATGTAGGTGTCGACATGTAGTTTTTTGAGTAATCCACGCATGGCAGGACTCTCTACATAGAAGCATCCAATACAGCGTCCGTTGCGAATCAGTTCCTTGATTTTTTCATCTTTCTTAAAGTCGGCAATGCGGTGAATGTCGATGTCGATGCCTTTGTTTTTCCGGACAAGGTCTACGGTGTCTTTGATATGTCCGAGTCCGCGCTGACTGAGAATATCGTATTTGTAGAGCCCGATGTCTTCCGCTTCGAGCATGCTGAACTGTGTGACTGGAAATCCTTTCGGCGGATGGTTGAGGGCGGTGTAGCAGGTGATGGGCTTCTCGCTGATGAGCACTCCGCCGGCATGGATGCTGAGATGATGCGGGAAATCCTGAATCAATGCACTGTATTGCCGGATGAGCCGGTGGATTCCTTCGCCGACAACCTCTCCGCTTTTAGTGGCTTGTAATGCATCAATCTCTTCCTTGGGTAGCCCGAATACTTTTCCGAGTTCGCGCACAACGGCATTGCGCTGGTAGGTGCTGTAGGTGGCGAGTAATGCTGTATTCTCGACACCATGACGTCGAAAAATGTAAGCAGTAAGTTCGTCGCGGTCTTTCCAGCTGAAGTCGAGATCGAAGTCGGGTGGGTTCTGCCGGTAGGGATTAATGAAGCGCTCGAAGTAGAGATCGAGTTCGATAGGATCTACATCGGTGATGCGCAGACAATAAGCCACGATGCTGTTGGCACCACTGCCACGTCCTACATAGAAGAAGCCTTTGAGTTGCGCAAAACGGATGATATCCCAGTTGATCA
Organism: Bacteroidia bacterium; assembly: GCA_044341715.1. GTDB lineage: Bacteria > Bacteroidota > Bacteroidia > AKYH767-A > OLB10 > JAJTFW01. The sequence goes on from JBIIRF010000149.1 coordinate 3,140, forward strand.
GAAAGTAGGCTGCAAAATCCAACTCGTTGATCATCCGGAGTTCTTTCTCTACACGTTGGCGGATTTCGTCGCTGTAGTTTTCGCCATAACGATAGCGTACTCCTTTCCATGTTTCCCGTTCGAGGAGTTTGGTGTCGATGAGTTTACTGCCGCTGAATGATTTTTTATTCTTGGGCTCGTGGAAATCGAAGGCGATATGACATTGCTGCAGTACTGTTTCTGTGGTGTGGATAATCTCCGGAAAATCTTCATAACGGCGACGCACTTCCGCTTCTTCGACCATGATCTCGTCGGGATTGCAGCAGGCTCCTTCGGGAATCATACTGAGCAGGGTATTGTGCCCGATGGCGCAGAGGAGCCGATGTACGTTAAAATCTGTTTTATGACGTACGGTGACGGGCCAGAGGATGATGCATCGGTGAAGGAGATGCTTGTAGGCCGAGAAGCGTAGTCGTGAAAGATCTGACGGGCGAATACCGTAGTATATTTCGTTCGCTGCGGGACGCTCTTTATCTCTTTTTTGTTCGGGAGATGTTTTCCTGTGCGGCGTAGAGTGTTGTTTGTCGGGGAGGGTTCCGATAGCTATCGGAAGCGGATTAAAAGGATTTAGCGGATCGTCGCTGATGGGTTGTTCGTCGGCGGAGGTTCCGATAGCGATCGAAAGCGGATGAAAGGGATTTAGCGGTTCCGCACAATCTCTGCGGAAATCGCTGATGGGTTCTTCGTCGGCGGAGGTTCCGATAGCAATCGAAAGCGGATTGAATTGTTCCGCAGAACTTGTGTGAAATTCGCGGGTGGGTTGTTCGTCCCGGGTGGAACGCGGATGAGAAATAGATCTGTGGGAGCCGTTTGGCATCTCCGCAATATCTCTGTCATCCGTGTTCCTTTCGGGTCGGTTAGATCCCATAACAGGCAATATCACCACAACATTTCTGAAACAGGGAATTTCTTTGGGGATCTGCGCGTCGCGGTTGCCGGAGCTCGCACCCTCAGCAGCCCCCTGGCGCAGACATTCACTTAGAAAACGATTGAGTTCTTCAAAACCTTCGTTGTTTTTTGCAATACCAATAAATCTAACGTTATCGCCTTGCCGAAATTCAATACCTACTACCGGCTCAACTCCGTATTTCGGTGCCAGACGTATAAAATCCAGTACACCGGAAGTATTGTTAATGTCAGTGAGGACGAGTTTCCGTATGCCGAGCCGTTGCGCTTCCTCCAGCAGTTTTTCGATGGAGAGCGTGCCGTAATGAAAACTGTACCAGCTGTGGCAATTGAGAAACATATATTTTCATGTCGGTGCGGGCGACTCTATTATAACGTTGGACGTAAATAAATGAAGATGCGTTTTCGCTCGTTACGACTTCTTCAATTCTTTGAGTTGCAGCCAAAGTAACATCATGATTCCTACACCCATGAGACATAGCGGGGCGTAACGCAGACTTTTAAGGATAAGATCGAGAGTGTCCATAGTTTTTAAGTTTTATTGGTTTCTAAGTTTTTAGGTTTTTAGGTTTCTAAGTTTATATGTCCCTGCTTGCCAGGAGCATGCCTCGTGGAGTAGCGACTATAGATATTAGATAACTAAAAGTATACACGCGTATCGAAGGACTAAGTTTTTAAGTTTCTAGGTTTTTAGGTTTCAATGTTAATGGGTCCCTGCTTGTCAGGAGCTTGCCTCGTGAAGTAGCGACTAAGAGTATTACTTTACCAGACGTTCACACGCGTATCGAAGGGCCGTTTTAATGATTGTTATACGATCAAATGGGATGATTGCAATATAGGCACATAACTCTTATTGTAGAGTGAAAATTGCGGCAGGTTTCCTAAGTGATTGGAAATGTAAATGAAAAAAATTTTGGGATGATTGTAATACGATCATTGGGGGGCTGGCGACGGGCGATAAAGCATTGGTTAAAACGAAATCGGTAGCAAAAGGTATATCACCGATCTGCCGGGGACATCGTTGGTCGTCAATCTATAAAGGATACAAAAAGGAGGTTCAGGAAAATGATGGATGTCTTAAGCAGATAGTCAGGCGGATGAAGAAGTATAGAAGAGGTAGACGGGACGTAACTTTACTAAGAGAAAAATGATGCATACAGCAGATAAATTTTATCCCTTCGCTACAAAGTACATATCGATCTCGCCTTTGTTCTTTGCCTCTACTTTACCACGGTACTGGCACATGAATTTATCTTTCACCAGCGAATAGGTGCTTCCGCTGATGTTGACTTTACCGGCTTCACCACTGGATTCCATTCTCGATGCTATGTTCACTGTATCTCCCCAGATATCGTAAGCGAATTTCTTGACGCCGACAATGCCTGCTACCACAGGTCCGGTATGAATACCAATGCGGGCTTCAAAACGTGCTTTTCCTTTTCCTTCCCGTTCAAGCTGGTGTTGCTCCATAAAGTCCTGGATCTCCAGTGCCGCTTTCACTACCTTCTCTGCATGATCAGCTGTAGGCACAGGTAATCCACCGGCGCACATATAAGAATCACCAATGGTTTTGATTTTTTCGAGTCCGTTGCGGGTGATGATACCGTCGAATGCTTTGAAGCAAACGTCGATTTCTGCTACCAGCTCTCCCGGACTCATCTGCTCTGCAATCTGTGTGAATCCTTTGAAGTCGGTAAACATAACAGTGATCTCGTCGAACTGTTTAGCATCAGCACTTCCTTTCGATTTGAGTTCTTCCGCAACTTCTCCCGGTAAGATATTCAGTAGGAGTTCTTCGCTGCGTTGTTTCTCTTTTGCAATCTTGTTTCGTTGGCGATAAACTACTACTCCGAAAATCAAGGCACCGATTAATCCGGCAATTATAGAGTTGCGGATGTTTCGCTGACGGATATCTTTCTTTTCCTGCTCCGCCCTGGTTTCCGCTTCTTTCTTATCGAATTCATATTCCATCGACGACTGCAGCATTTGCTCTTTCACATCCGCATTCAAAAT
>JBIIRF010000150.1:0-6083 GCA_044341715.1 Bacteroidia bacterium
AATTAAATTATTTTCAATGTGATTGCCGGATTCAGGGTAAAGTTTACATATCTTTGATTATATTCATTTCATTGGTTAATCCCTTGCTCTAAGGGTGTTCTTTTCTAACCCGTCCATAACAGTTAAAATTTTATTAAGTTATGAGAGAAAAACTACAAAGAGAATTTCTGCTGTTTATTCTTCTGTTGGTGGGGACATCACAACACAGCTATGCACAACTCAGTTCTTGTGTGAATGCCGATTTTGAATTGGGAAATTTTGGGAATTGGTCAGCAACGACGGGTACATGTTGTCCGATTAATTCAACGACGCCAGGCATTATTAATGGTCGTCATACAATAATGACGGGCACAGGTACAGATCCGAATACGAATGGTGCAATTTCAGTAGTCGCTCCGGGCGGACTCTTCTCTGCACGACTAGGTAATGACAACACAGGTTCGCAGGCAGAGCAATTATCGTATCAGATCAATGTAGATTCAACGAACGCTTTATTTATTTATCGTTATGCCGTGGTGCTGGAGGATCCTAGTCATACGGCGCAGCAGCAACCCCGCTTTGAGATTCGGGTGTATGATTCAAATGGCATTGCCGTTGGTTGTGGTACTTACAATGTATATGCTTCTGCCGGAATCCCCGGATTTGTTTCGTTGGTGAATCAGTTTGGAAATTTTGTACGCTATCAGGATTGGACAACGGTGGGGCTGGATCTTTCACCTTATATTGGTCAGACAGTAACGATTGAATTTTCTACGGGCGATTGCAAATTAGGCGGACATTATGGGTATGCGTATGTGGATTGTTATTGTAGTCCATTTAAAATTCTGAATGATTTCTGTATCGGTTCTACATCCACTACACTCACGGCTCCGATTGGCTTTGCTTCCTATCTCTGGAGTACAGGTGATACTTCACAAACGATCGTTATTCCGAATGCTACAGTGGGTAATCAATATCAATGCACCATGACTTCAGTAACCGGTTGTACAATCACGCTTACCTCAGTATTAACAACTACTGTGATTGCATCTGCATACGGACAAAGCGCTACCTGCCAGAATCCGGTGCAGTTCCATGACTCTTCTATTGTTGTGAGCGGCTCACCGATTAATCAATGGTTTTGGGATTTTGGTGATGGCACCACGTCAACATTGCAGAATCCGCTGCATTCGTATAGTTCTATCGGGAATTTTACAGTTTCATTGCTGGTGACCAACGGAGGAGGTTGTACAGATACCATCATCCAGAATATTAGCATTGGTCCGCAACCGGTTGCCGGTTTTAACGCTTCAGCTGTTTGTCCGGGTACACCCACTAATTTTACCGATTTGAGTACTTCTGGCGGTGGTGGAATTGTCGATTGGGAATGGAGCTTCGGAGATGGATTATCACAGCATTCAATTGCTTCTCCGTCTCATGTCTATCAGCAACCCGGAACGTATCCGGTGCAATTGATTATAACGGATAGTATTGGATGCACAGATACATTGTTACAATCCATTGCTACCCTTCCCGGACCAGTTGCAGGGTTCACTCATCCAATAATCTGTGCAGAAAATCAATTTGCATTTCAGGATACAACTCATGCTACTGGTACGATGGTGAATTCATGGATTTGGAATTTCGGGGATGGATCACCGTTAGTAAATGGCACTCCCGCTCCTTACTATACGTATTTACTCTCCGGGAACTATATTGCTTCATTGGTGGTTCAAACGACAAATGGATGTACAGATACTGCAACTGTTCCGTTAACTGTACATCCGCTGCCTCAAGTTGCAATTGTTGCGGATACTGTTTGTTTCGGCGATCCCAGTTCATTTCACAATCAATCTTCCATTAGTTCAGGTTCTATAGTCGCATGGAATTGGAATTTCGGGGATCTCACATTCTCTTCCTTATTTGAACCATTACATACTTATTCGCAGGTTACTACTTATCCCGTAATGCTAAGGGCTACTAGTAACAAAGGATGTGTTGATTCAGCTGCAACTACCGCTCATATCTGGCACCTGCCCTTAGCTGATTTTTCGGTTAACGATTCAGCCGGATGTAAACCACATGGTGTACAATTCACCGATCATAGTACCAGTGCGGATGGATCTATTGCAAAATGGTGGTGGGATTTTGGCAATGGTGCTGTCGACTCATTGCCTGTTGTGGAAGCGAAATATTTAGATGCCGGCTCTTACGATGTCAGACTAACTGTTACTACTGATCTCGGCTGTGTGAACGACTCGCTGCGTAGATCGTTTGTGACAGCGTACGATTTGCCTGTCTCTTTGTTCAGTTTTACTCCCTATGAGCCAAGTGTCTTCATTCCGAAGGTGTCGTTTTTCGATAAGTCTTTCAATGCTATTCAATGGTGGTGGAACTTCGGCGATGCGACTACTGATGTTGTGCAGTTCCCCGAGCATATCTATACGCAAGTTGGTACTTATACCGTAGAATTAATGGTGGAGAGTCCGGATGGTTGTCGTGATACTTCCTGGCAGTTGTTGGAAGTGGATGATAATTATGCTTTCTGGATTCCGAATTCCTTTACGCCCAATAACGATGGGACAAATGATGTATTCATGGTGAAAGGATTTGGTTATTCCGGTTTCTCGATGATCATTTTTAATCGGTTTGGAGAGCGGATTTATACTACTTCGGATGATTCAGCAGGTTGGGATGGAAGAATTGATGGCGAAGACGCTGCATTGAGTGTGTATGTCTATCAGGTAGAAATGCAGGATGTATTCGGGAATCCACATACCTACAATGGTCATGTGACTTTAGTACGTTGATTCCCTTCCATGAGCAGCTGAAAGGTATCTTTAAAATTCAATTCGATAACTGAGTACCGGAATTAACGGTGCCTGATAATACGTTTTTACTTTACCCGATAGTGCATCATAGAAACTTGCGTAAATATTTTTGTGATTGGTGGCGTTCTGTAAGTCGAGTGATAAGGTATGGGTCGACTTCGGACGATTACGTTTCATGCTGAAGCGGAGGTCGGTCCGGAAGTATGCTTTTTGCTGTTTGCTGAATGCGTTGTTGTCGTCGTACACTGTTTCGCCTGCTATTGCTGAAGCGTCCAAATCAATCGGACTCTGTCGTTGTCCGCCCATGTAGATGATTTTTGCATTTACTCCGAGTATTCTGTTTTTGAATCTGGCTCCTGTTTTGAATTCCTTGCCGGAGGTAAATGTGAAAACGTATCCGCCGTTGTATCTGGTATCGCGCCAGCGTTTATCTGCTGCCCGGTAGGAAGTGTTGTAGATGGATGCAGAAAGCAGGTAATAGAAATCCTTGTGCATGAATTGTTCGAGGGTTAATTCGACGCCCTGGTTGATGCCCTTGCCATTATTCTTTAATGGATCGGTAATGTAATCATATTGCTGATTCACCATCGAGAAGGTATTTGCGGGATCAGTGCTGATCGGTATTTCGTAGAGATGCTGGTAGAAGAGTTCTGTTTTGATGTGGGTATGCGCATTCAGCATGCGGTCGTAGGATAGCACATAATGCTGTGCTTTGGTGAACCCGAGATTTTTATTGGGATGTTGTATGTTGCCGCTGCTATCCTGTGCTTCTGCAAAGTACACTCCAATCGACTGAAGTTGTCCGTGGCGACCGTAACCGAATGTAATGGATTGCTTGTCGTTTATGGAATATCTCAGTGAAGCTCTTTCTTCGAGGGAAGAGGTAGAGTTGTAAAGGAAATTCAGGTAATGGAGTCCGGTCTGTGCGGTGAGTTTTTCATTGATCCGAAATGTATATCCGGCAAACATCTGCATCATCCAGGCACTTCCTTTAGCGTCGATGGTTTGCACCAGTTGTTTGTTGTCATTGTCGTAGTCGAGGTAATCAATTTTATAGCCGAGTTTATTGGCCACAATTCCACTGCGCAAACTATGACGACTGTTGAATTTATGCGTAACGGTTGATTGCATCGTCAATTTCGATTCTTTGGCGATTCCATCAAAGCGAAGTTCGTCCTTCATTTCATCGCTGATGCGGAATGTTTCATTCGCTGCGTTCTTCGTGCTGATAGCAATGGCTGATTTTATATAAGTGTTTTTACCGGCAACAATGGAGTGGGTGATTCCGGTTGCACCCGTGAAAGTGGAGAAATTATCAGTGTATCTTTCACTTTCGTCCTTCCATTCAAGCGAATCTTTTTCGGCTTTATAGTCGGATGAACTCAATCCACCAAAGCCGAATAAACTAAATTGCCCCCATTTACCCGCCGGAAGATGTACGTTGAAGGATAAATCCTGGAAGAGGGTAACGGCATCGCCTATGGGAACTATGTGCTGAATGGCTGAAAGTGTGGAGTATCGGTAGTTGATCAGATAAGAACCGCTGTAATTTTTCGAAAACGGACCTTCGGCTGCGAAATCAATACCGAGTACACCGGCCTGTAATGTAAATTCACGTTTCTCGTTGTTCCCCTTGCGCAGACGTAAATCAAAAATTCCACTGAGTGCATTTCCATATTCGGAAGTGAACGCTCCTGTGAGGAAGTCGGAATTGTAAAGAAGTTGAGCGCTCAAAATGGAGATACCTCCTCCTGCTGTTCCTGGTGCGGAGAAGTGATTCGGATTGGGGATCTCTACGCCTTCCATTTTCCATTGCAATGTGTAGGGCGCATTGCCGCGGACAGAGATATTGTTGTTGCCATCGTCAGTAGATACCACTCCGGCAAAGGATGTAGCCATGCGGGCAGGATCATTCACTGCTGCTGCATATTTCTGGGTTTCTTCTACGGAGAATGTCCTCGCACTTACCATCGACATCTCATTCATGGGTTTGTTTTTTTCTCTTTCTGCAGTGATCACCGCTTCTTTCGCCTGAATGATTTTTTCTTCCATCTGCACCTGCAAGACACTTTCTTTGCCGGATATGATGGTCAGGTTGGGAAGCAACAGTTCTTCATATCCTACATATACAAATCGTAGAGTTTGTTTACCAACCGGCACAGCAGGTAACCTGAATTCGCCGTCGATATCTGTTACAGTTCCCATTAATGGCTCGGTACCTATAACCATTACCGCTACTCCGGGCAATGGTGAATGACTGACTTTGTCGGTGACCGTACCACGTACCACCTGAGTGATGGTTTGTGCTTGTAACTGCAGCTGCATGAACAGAAGGAGCAGCAATACCTGAAAGGTGATTTGAAGATTTTTCATGAATGATATTTTAATGGAAGACAATCAATGTTTATGTTACCCCTATCGGATCGAAAAATATTTTTAAAAAAAGCGAACCCCGAATTTCCAACCGATCCACATCTTCGTATCGAATTTTTTATTCTTCGATTGCTCATGGTAAAATACATTGGGTTGGATTTCTCCGAAGAGCGTAGGGTAGTCCTTGTATTGAGGATTGGTAAACCAGGCATTCAGTTCCGGACCTGTTGTAATGGAAATCTTTTTCGCCACCTGAACATCTACCCCGAGAAAACCTTTGTTCAGCAGGTTCATTTTTGGCGTAATATCGCCTCTGCTGATTTGCGCTGAGGTGATATTCAATAATAAGCTAACATGCTTCGAAAGTGCAATGGAACTTCCGAATCCATAACCCGCATACCAGACAGGATAACGGGAACTGTCGGGACGTATTCCCACAGAGAATATATTATGGAAAGCCTTCACGCCGGTATGAAAGGCTGCATTCGCATAAAATGTTTCATTCGCAGAGATCTCCAGTTTATGATATCCGTTGTTGGCATAACTGAACAACCCAACCGGAATTCCTGTAATTGAATCTGCAATATTGAATACCCCTATCTGTGATCCTGATATTTTATTCGCTACATTGAGGAACCCTGCGATTTGTGATCCACGATGAATGCCATTGGAGATATTCGCAAATCCTGCTACCTGCACACCATCCATGTTTTTATTGGCGACATTACTTAGTCCGCTGATTTGTGCGCCCTGAAGATTTCCCCATTGCTGATTGATGAGTCCGGCGAAGGAAATCACTTTCCCGTCCTGCATATTATTATTCAGGATACCGGCAAACTGTACACCGTAAACAGTATCGTTGTTTTGATTCAGAATGCCTGCATACTGTATTGAATGCGA
>JBIIRF010000151.1:0-6074 GCA_044341715.1 Bacteroidia bacterium
GAAGAGTTATGGAAGTACAATCCGACTACCGGAAATATAGTTCTGTTGAAAGATTTAAATGGTGTGCCAGGCGCTTCTCTGCCTTGTAATTTTCGTTCAACCGGTAATCTTGCTTTTTTTATGGCAAGTACACAGTCAGGGTGGGAGTTGTGGAAATCTGATGGGACTGCAGGAGGAACAGTTTTAGTAAAAGATATTAATCCGGGCTCCGGAAATGGAACAATGAATGTGTATTCTGATGTATTTACAACATTGATTGGTGATACATTGTACTTCCGTGCGGATGATGGTACCGGTGGTAGTTATCAATTATGGCTTTCAGATGGAACTACAGCAGGAACAATCAAGCTTTCTGCGGTTCCCAATGGTGTTGATGCATATAATCCTTTTCCTGTTAGTGATGGTAAAGTATATATCAGCAATTTCTATGAGCCAATTTATTATTCGTATGATCCGGCAACCGGTGTTTTTGGTCCGACCAACTATCCTTCATTTGGATATTTTCATTCGGCCGGAAATAAGAATATCTTTCTGAATGGTGTGGAGTATTATGCAGCGAAGGATACTTTATTTGGTGCTGAAATCTGGAAAGCAGATGGATCGGCAAATGGAGTTGCTAAATTGCAGGAGACACATCTGGTGGATAACTGGACTTACGGTGTTACGCAAGGCTTCAATTCAATATTCGGTGCTGTAAATGGTAAACTCTTATTTACACTTGCACGAAATCCTTACAGTGCAGGTATGCCAATTTTCGTTTTTGATCCTTCATTGCCTGCTGCTTGTCCTGCGCCCGGGGTTATTGTTCCCGTGCCTATCAGCAATACTGCATTGCATCTGGTATGGAACCGTCCGGATGATGCAGACGCATATGAAGTGCGTTATAGTAAAGTGGGCACTTCGGTATGGAATGCAGATTCGGTGGGTAAAAGTTATCACTTTATTTCCGGTTTGGATAGCGGTGCCGATTATAGAATTCAGGTGCGTTCCTGGTGCAGTGGGGGCTGGACATCATGGTCTGATACTGTTTTATACAATACGCTGTTTGAGGATGTAGATTATACAACAGATATTCTTGCGGAACGAGAGGAGGATAGTACCGTTGTTCGTTTGTATTGGCTGCGTTCGCCCTTTGTTACGCAACTGCAGTTTCGTTACCGGCCGGTTGGAACAACAACATGGCAATACAGCAACAGTGTGAATGGGTATAAGCGCATCACCGGACTTCAGCCGAATACTTTTTATGAATACAACTGGAGAGAAAATTACCAGGGTTCATGGGCGCAATGGTCGTTTAGTTCGTTGTACTTTGCTACCGGTGGACAACTGACAACCGGTATTGTATCTGGTAATATGCTGGCTCACTCAGTTGAAATTTATCCAAATCCTGCAGTCGATGCAATACAAATCTCTGGTTTGGATCTAACGGATATGCATTACCGAATTTATGATGGCATTGGAAAATTGGTAGCAATTGGCCGATGTGCTCAGAATTCACTCGATGTTTCGAAGTTAACGGCAGGAAACTTTACCTTGCTGGTCGAACATGACGGGAAGTACTTTTCTGCCCCTTTTATCGTGTCTCGCTGAGTGATTCCCGTCAGGGGAGCACGCTGTTAGGCGTCTTTCGCTTATCTTTGCGGTAAATACTATTCCCTTGTCAGACTTACAACTTGTTATCTCCACTTACGCCGGCCTCGAAGAAGTCCTTGCGAAAGAATTGCAAACACTCGGCGCCCGGGATATTGAAGTTCATACCCGTGCTGTTTCCTGTACCGGTGATAAGGGATTTATGTATAAAGCCAATTTTTCGTTGCGCACCGCATTGAGAGTAATGGTGCGTGTGGAAGCTTTTGAAATTAAGGATGGCAACGATCTCTACAATGGAGTAAAGCAGATTGATTGGTCAAAATACATGACGGTTGATCAGTCGTTCGCTGTTCGCTGTGTGCTTACCTCAAATATTTTCGATAATAATCTCTTTCCTGCACTGAAGGCGAAAGATGCAATTGCAGATCAGTTCAGAGAGAAAACCGAAAAGCGTCCTGATGTCGATCGGGAGAAACCTGATCTGGAAGTGAGTTTGTTTATTCACCGGGAGCAATGTCAGGTTTTGTTGAATTCAAGTGGCCCTTCCCTGCATTTGCGCGGTTATCGGGTGGATGTAGATAAGGCACCGCTGAGTGAAGTGCTGGCAGCAGGTATTATCATGTTGAGTGGTTGGGAGCCGCATATTCCATTGGTCGATTTTATGTGTGGTTCGGGGACTATTCCCATTGAGGCGGCATTGATGGCTGCTAAAATTCCTCCCGGTACTTTCAGGGAGAGTTATGCTTTTGAGAAGTGGATCGATTTTGAACCGGAACTGTTTGCGTTGATTCGCGAAAAACAAATGGAACGGATAGTCGATACGGAAGTCCGCATTTTTGGTAACGAACTCAATAAATGGGTGCTGGAGAAGGCGAAGGAGAATGTAGAAAAAGCAGGAGTGGAAGATATGGTGCAATTGCATCTCGGCGATTTTCGGGAGTTTAAGCATGAACTCAAACGTGGAGTGGTGATCATTAATCCACCGTATGGAGAGAAATTGCAGGTGGAAGATATCGAGGAGTTGTATGGTGCGATTGGTACGCAGTTGAAACACCATTATCCCGGATTTAAAGCGTGGATTTTCACGGGAAGCCCCGAAGGTGCGAAGGCTATTGGTCTGCGCCCTAATCGTCGTATTAAGCTTTTTAACGGTCCGATTGAATGCCGTTTGCTGGGATATGAACTGTTTGAAGGGAAAAAGAGTGAGCGTTATCTGAAAGAGCAATAATTACAAGGTTTTTCCTGTGTTGTGTTTTCGGCTATTAAAATGGAGCAGGTGTGCCGCAATTTTTTTTGCTTATTGTAATCCAGTCTTTTTTAATCAATCCTGAGAATACCCAATAAAAAAAGGCTGTCCGTGAAGACAACCTTTTTTCTATGTAGGGGTTTTGTGGAAATCAATATTTCTCGAGGATGTTTGCATCAACGAGGATACGTCCGCAATGTTCGCAAACGATGATCTTTTTACGTTGACGAATATCCAACTGACGCTGTGGTGGGATCTTATTGAAGCAACCACCGCATGCATCACGGGTGATACTTACTACAGCCAATCCGTTGCGTGCATTGTCGCGGATACGTTTGTAGGCAGTGAGTAAACGCTCTTCGATTACATCTGATGCTTTGTTGGATTCAGCAGACAACTCTGCTTCTTCTTTTTCTGTTTCAGCAATGATGGAATCAAGTTCGTTCTTTTTATTCTGCAGGTCAATCGTGCGCTCTTCCAACGTCTTTTCAGATGCTTCGAGGATGAGTTTTTTTGCAGCCAGGTCAGCAGTGTGTTCTTTGATACGCTTTTCACACAACTGAATCTCCAGTTGCTGATATTCGATTTCTTTATTCAGTGAATCAAATTCGCGGTTGTTCTTAACGCTGCCTTGTTGTCCCTGATATTTTTTGATCAACGCCTGTGCATCCTTGATAGTCTGCTTGCGGGTTTTGATCTGATCGTCTAATGATTTTGCCTCTTCCGAATAATTGTTGATTCGGGTCTGTAATCCTGTTACTTCATCTTCGAGATCACTTACTTCCATTGGAAGCTCTCCGCGGGTGATGCGGATTCGGTCGATCTGGCTGTCGATTTGTTGCAATTGATAAAGAGCCCGGAGCTTGTCTTCGATTGTGTTGTCACCTTTGACGATGTGTCGTACAATCGGAGTTTCCTTCTTTGGGGCTTCCGCAACCGTAGTTTCTTCTTTGGATGTTGATTTTTTTGCAGCCATGCTTAGCGGTAATAAATGGGATTGGTGTTTGTTTCCGTGAAACGGACCGCAAATGTAGTGAATTTTTGCCGGATATAGTCAGTGAGAAGGTCGATTGTAAATTGTTCACTTTCAAAGTGTCCGATATCTGCGATGATTATTTTCCCGTCGGCGTCGAAGAATTGATGGTATTTGAAGTCGCCGGTAATGAAGATGTCGGCTTGCTGTCGAATGGCGTCATTGAGCAGGAAACTGCCTGATCCTCCGCATATTGCAACGGTTTTAATGTGTGGCTTTACCAGTGCTGTATGGCGCACAACAGGTGCTTTCATCGACTTTTTAAGGTGGTCGAGGAAGATTTCAGTGTGCATTGATTCTGTTAGCTCCCCGATTAGTCCGGCTCCGATATTATCGTATTGATTGTCAATAGTGTAAATATCGTAGGCGATTTCTTCGTAGGGATGCGATTGTCGTAAAGCTTGCATGACCTTTTGTTCTTTCCAATTTGGGAAGATGGTTTCAATGCGGGTTTCGGGTTCGGTATGTGATATTTCTGCCTGGCCTGCAAAGGGTTGGGTGTCTTTTCCGCCTTTAAATGTGCCTTCGCCGGTGCTGTTGAAGCTGCATTCACTGTAGTTCCCTATGTTTCCTGCACCGGCCTGGAAGAGGGCTTCTCTGACTTGTGCTGCCTGGGCATGGGGGACAAAAGTGACGAGTTTGCGGAGTTTGCCTTTTTGTGGCTGTAGTATTCTTGTGTTTTGAAGTCCTAGTTTCCCGGCAAATCGGGCGTTGACTCCTTCCCGTACATTGTCAAGATTGGTGTGGATGGCGTAAATAGCAATGTTGTGGCGGATGGCTTTGATGATGGTGCGCTCAATGTAGTTGCGTCCGGTGAGTCGTTTGAGTCCGCTGAATACGATTGGGTGATGAGCGATAACCAGGTTGCAACCTTGGGCGATGGCTTCGTCGAGTACGGCTTCGGTGGAGTCGAGGCAAACAATGGCGCCGGTGATGTCCATGTCGGGGCTGCCGGTGAGGAGTCCTGCATTGTCGTACGATTCCTGTAAAGAGGGCGGTGCGAGCTCTTCGAGGTGTTGGAGGATGGTGGAAAGTTTGAGCATAGTTTCTGTTGGGTCAAATTTAGTGAAGGCGCTGATGTATTATCATTTATTTTTGACCCATGCGCCGATTACTTCTTCCTTTCTCCTGGCTGTATGGCGGAATCATCCGTTTGCGGAATGCTGCTTTCGATGCCGGTGTGCTGAAATCGACGGCTTTTGAGTTTCCGGTGATCGTGGTGGGTAACCTTTCGGTGGGTGGTACAGGGAAGTCGCCGCTGGTGCTGTTCCTGGCCGGAGAGTTGTCGAAGAAGTATAAGGTGGCGATTTTGAGTCGCGGTTATGGCCGGTTGACGAAAGGATATCTTTTGTTGGATAGATCATCTACCGCTCGCCAGGGTGGAGATGAACCGATGCAGTATGTGCAGGCATTGGAGAATGTTCGGGTAGCGGTTTGTGAGGATCGGGTGGAAGGGATTCGTCGGTTGAAGAGTGATTTCCCGGATATCGATGTCGTTTTACTGGATGATGCATTCCAACACCGTCAGGTAAAGGGCGGGCTCAACATATTGCTGACGGATTATAGTCGTCCGTTTTTCCGTGATGCGATGCTTCCGGCTGGCGATTTGCGTGAACCGGTCGCCGGAAAAAAACGGGCCGGTATTATCGTGGTGACGAAATGTCCAGCTGATATCTCCTCTTCAGATCAGACTTCATGGCGTGAAAAAATCAACCCGGATCAGAATCAGTCAATAGTGTTTTCGTATATCCGTTACCGTGAGCCTCTGCCATTGTTTCCCGGGGCGAATAATATCCCGCCGGACCGGAATGCTGCAGTGATGATGGTTTGTGGAATTGCTCGTCCGGAGCCATTACAGCAGCATCTGGAGTCGATGTTTTCTTCAGTTGTAGCGAAAATCTTTCCCGATCATTATGATTTTTCGGTGGCGGATGTGTTACGGCTGAAGCAGGAGTTTTTGAAGTTGCAGCAACAGCATCCGCAGGCAGTGTTGATTACTACCCGAAAGGATGCAATGCGTCTTCAACAGGCGGAACTGAAAATGCACCTGGAGGAAATTCCGATTTTTGTCATCGATATAGCGCCGGGATTTATCGCTCAACAGGAAGAGCTGTTCCTGTCGAAGGTAAATTCATTTTTGGCGGGATTTTGATTTTTTTGCACCCGCGTGACGTTCGGTTCGGAGATTTCGCTCTATCTTTAGAC
>JBIIRF010000152.1:0-6028 GCA_044341715.1 Bacteroidia bacterium
CAATCCGAATGTTAAACACACCTTCCGATTATCCTTCAGCTCTGCCATTCGTAATCCTACCCTTGCCGACCAATACCTCTACTATCAGGTAGGTCGCGCCACATTAAAAGGAAACCTCAATGGCTTCGACTCACTTGTTACAATTCCGTCACTCATTGCAGGATACAATTATCTAAGCCTCGACTCACTGCAGTTCTTCAATGTAGATCCTGTAAAACCGGAGAAAGTAAAAACCATTGAAATCGGCTACCGCACCACGCTCTTTGAAAAACTCTTCATCGATGCGAATGCCTACTACAGCATCTACACAGATTTCATCGGATATAAAATCGGCGCCGATGTGTCCATCATTCCCAACTCACCGTTCCTGTTCTTCCTCGACAATGTTTACCGCGTAGCCACCAACTCCGATGACATTGTCACCACACGTGGAGTATCGATCGGATACAACTACTACTTCGCCAAAAACTACACTTTTAACGGAAACTGGTCGTGGAACGAACTCGACCGCGGCGGCTCCACCGATCCATTGATTCCTGCTTTCAACACGCCCCGCAACAAATTCAACGTAGGACTCAACGGCAGCGACCTCGACAACAAAATCGGAAACAACTGGGGATTCAGCATCAACTACAAGTGGGTACAGGGATTCCGATTTGAAGGATCACCACAATTCACCGGAGATATTATTGATTACGGTTTAGTAGATGTACAGGTCAACAAACGGTTTACAGAGACGAAATCGACGCTTAAAATCGGTTGCTCCAACCTGCTGAAAAACGAACACTACGAAGTTTACGGAGGACCATTGATCGGCCGTTTATTTTACATGCAATTGCTGGTTGAACTAAACTAACGGCAACGCATTACCGAAGATCCTATAGCGGATCCACATCTATCTGCAATAAAAGCTGACGGTTCTCCGGTTTTTTCCGGAAAGCGGTCAATGCATCCACGAGTTTCTTCTTCACCTCTGAAACACTCATCGCCTTCTCCAGTTTAATCATAAGGTGACGCTGATACATATTCCGCACCCGGTTCACGTACGGCACTGTAGGTCCTAAAACGCGCTTCGCAAACATCTTCCGTAACTCCAGCGAAAGCTCAGCCGACATCCTATCCAGGTTCCGCTCATCACGCGCCTTCAAACGGATTTCAATCAACCGGAAATACGGCGGATAATTAAAGCGATGCCGTTCGGTCAGCTCCTGCATATAAAAGCCGCTATAATCGTGTTTCAACACATAGGATAAAACCGGATTTTTCACATCATACGTTTGAATCAGCACATGTCCCTGCTTCTTTCTCCCAGCACGACCACTCACCTGTGCCAGCAACTGAAAGCCGCGTTCATGCGCACGGAACTCCGGAAAATGCAGAATTGAATCCGCATTCAAAATACCCACCAGCTGCACCTTATCAAAATCGAGACCCTTCGTCACCATTTGTGTTCCTACCAGGATATCAATCTCCCCCTCCTCAAACTGCGAGATAATTCGTTGATAAGCGCTCTTAGAACGGGTAGTATCCAGATCAAGACGAGCGATACGCGCATCCGGGAAAATCAACTGCAGATCCTCTTCCACTCTTTCTGTACCATAGCCCTTCATCCGCAGATCCTGATCACCACAAGCGCCACATTTTTGCGGAAGTCCCTGTACATAACCGCAGTAATGACAACGCAACTCATTTTTATTCTTGTGATACGTCAGCGACACATCGCAATTCACACAAAGAGGAGACCAGGCACAAACATTACACTCCAGATATGGAGCGAATCCACGTCGGTTTTGAAATAAAATTGTTTGCTGATGAGTATCCAGCATTTCCTTCATCTGATCAATCAGCACATGCGAAAAATGACCACTCACCAACTTTCTTTTCCGTGCATCCTTCATATCCACCAGCGACACGATTGGCATCTCCAGTTCTGCATGACGTTTACTCAGCGTCACCAATCCATACTTACCGCTCAATGCGTTGAAGTACGTTTCCATTCCCGGAGTAGCTGTCCCCAGTAATATATTCGCATCCTGCATTGCCGACATCACCACCGCTGCATCTCTCGCATTGTATCGCGGTGCCGGATCTTCTTGTTTATACGAGTGATCATGCTCCTCATCCACGATCACCAATCCCAGACGCGAAAACGGAAGAAACAACGCCGAACGCGCACCGATCACCAGCCGTGCACCCTTCGAAGGATCCACATTACTCTCCAGAATTTTATTCCACACTTCCACCCGTTCCTGCTCATTAAATCGGGAATGATACACCAACAATTTATCTCCGAAATGTTTCTGCAAACGTGCGATCAGCTGTGTAGTAAGAGCAATTTCAGGAAGCAGATACAACACCTGCTTCTGTTGCTCCAGGGTTTCCTTGATATGCTGAATGTATATTTCTGTCTTACCGGAAGAAGTCACCCCATGTAAGAGCACCACCTTTCGTTCCTCGAAGAGCCTTGAAACTTCCTTCACTGCCTGCTGCTGATACGGATTCAACTCCACCGGCTCCACAATCGAACCTTCATAGCGACCCACACGATCCTCCCGCACCTGGAACTGTTTCAACACCCCTTTCTTCAAGAGACCATTCAACGCAGCAGGACCGGCATCCGACTTCTTCAACAACATCGCACGCGGAATTTCTTTCCGATCGAGTTCACGCGAAAGATGCAGGAACGCCATCAATAAATCCAGCTGTTTCGCCGCACGTTTCTCCAACTGCATCATTAATTCAGCAAGTTTCTCCTCAGGAAAGGCCTCTTCCTCCAGCAAAATCATCTCCACCATACGCGGCTTATACCGTTCTTCCACCTCCTCCCGCACATGAATAGCCTGCTTCAGAATCATGCTCTTCAACACCGGCATCACCTGCTTCAGTGAAAGAATTTTTGAGATATCCGCCAATGACAATTCCGACTGCATCTCCAGTGCTTCCCAGACCAGGTATTCCCGATCGTTCAACACATCCAGATCGCCATCAAAATTTTCATTGCGTGTAATTTTTGATTCACTCTGCAACTTCAGCGCAGTAGGAAGAGCCGCCGCCATCACCTCACCCATATGACAGAGATAATAATCCGCCATCCACTTCCACAAACGAAACTGCTCCTCGTACAAAACCGGCATCTCATCCAACACATCCAGCACCTGCTTCACCTCATAATTCCCCGGAGAGCGATCGTGCACATTATAAACCAATGCCGCAAAAACTTTCTGCTTACCGAATTGCACAACAACGCGCACACCGGACTGCACTTTCGTCACCAATTCCTCCGGCACCTCATAGGTAAAGAGGTCGGGTAATGGCAACGGAAGAATCACATCCGCAAAAACACGTTTTCCGCTCATTGTCTGCATTAACTTTTATCCATCCAGCCTTTCCGCCAGAAAACAATTAACTGAATCACCACCACCACGAGCATAAAAATCATCACGCCGGCATAACCATACGGAGAATACAGTTCCGGCATATTCATCGGCAGCACCTGGCCACTAACGGGATCCGTATACGAAAAGTTCATTCCATACACGCCAACGATAAACGTCAGCGGAATAAATATGGTAGAGATAATCGCCAACACCTTCATCACCTGATTCAAGCGATTATTCACACTACTCAGGTAGATATCCATCAACGAAGCCACAATCTCCTTATAACTCTCCACCAGGTCCATCACCTGAATGGTATGATCATACGTATCGCGGAAATAAATTTTCGTTTGATCGCGTACAAATTCATTATTTGTTCTCAAAATATCATTCACCTTATCTCTTTCAGCAAAAACAGCTCTTCTCAACACGATCAATTCCCGTTTCACCAGCTGAATTTTCTGCAACGAAGAACGTGTAGGTTTCGAAAAGAGCTCATCCTCCAATTCATCCAGTTTTTCCCCCAGCGTTTCGAGAAGCGGGAAATACGTATCCACCACTGCATCCAACAGGGCATATGCCAGATAATCCACCGACGATGAACGAAGATGGCCTTTACCTGTCCGGATACGGCTACGCACCGGCTCAAAATAATCATCGTACGAATCCTGCATGGTGATCACCACATTTTTATACAGGAACAACGACAACTGATCATTTCGCAGCGAAGTTTCAGCACCTAGCTTCAAAATACGGGTCACCACAAAGAGGTGCTCCTGAAACTCCTCCAATTTAGGACGCTGATACGTATTGATCACGTCCTCCATTTCGAGACGATGAATGCGAAACGTATGACAAAAATTTTCCAACAGGCTACGATCACCAAAGCCCTTCAACTCTACCCAATGCAAGAGCTCCGGATTTTCATCGATTCTCTGCTTCACCTGACCGATATTCTCCATCGGTGTCTCCAACAGCTTCTCTGTATTGAACGAAGTCAGGAACAACCGAGGCTGCAAAGCATCTTCCGACAAGGTAATCACACCCGGAGCAGCACCCGGAGCAGTCCGTTTATGCTTCCAGATGCGCATACTTTGTGGTAGTTTCTTCAGAGAAGGCGCTTTCATTTCCGTCAAAAATAATCGATAAAACCCAACTTCAGCCACCACCCCAACTGACAAACCAACATCACTGTAAATCAAGCCCTAAAACAATCAACCGAGACAGAAACTAAGCATACTCCCTCCGAAGATTGCCGAATATGTGCTAATATCGCAGAGTAAATGGAAAACAACTGGTTTGAATCGTGGTTCGACTCTCCCTACTATCATTTGCTTTACAGGGACCGAAATGAACAGGAAGCGCAATCCTTTCTCAACATACTGCTTCGACGCATCCATCTGGCCGGCGACAGCAAAGTATTGGATTTAGCCTGCGGAAAGGGTCGACATTCACGCCATCTGCATCAACAGGGATTGGATGTAACCGGAATAGATCTAAGTCCGGAAAACATTCAATTCTGCAAACAATTCGAAAACGAAACCCTGCATTTTTACGAACACGACATGCGTCGGCTATTTCGCACCAACTACTTCGACGCCGTCTTCAATCTCTTCACCAGCTTCGGTTATTTTGATCGCCCGCATGAGAACGAACAAGTCATCATGGCCGCATCAAAGAGTTTAAAACCTGGCGGCTACTTCATCATTGATTTTTTAAACCCGACGTATGCTGTACAACACCTCACGGCCTCCCATGCCATCGAGTTAGATGGAGTACGGTTTGACATCACTAAAAAAATAGCACAACAAAAGATCATCAAGGAAATACATGTCACCGATGGAGCGAAAGGTTTTGATTTCCGCGAAGAAGTCAGACTGATATACCCTGACGATTTCCAGCAATTCTTTGCCCATGCGGGACTCTCCGTACTCGAAACCTACGGCGACTACTTGCTACATCCATTCCAATCAGAACAAAGCAACCGGCTCATTTACATTACCCGAAAAATCTAATCCATGGAATTCTTCGACCTGTTCTTACTCTTTGGATCGGTACTGCTCAGCGGATCGGTATTTTTTATCATCAAATCACCATCCACCCGTTTTTTAAAATTATTACTCTCCTTCTCCGGAGCATATCTGTTTGCCATCAGTGCACTACACCTGATGCCGGAAGTTTACACCAACAAAGGAGGCGGAATAGGCGCATGGATCATGCTGGGATTTTTTCTGCAGATAATACTCGAATTGTTCTCTGAAGGAATAGAACACGGACATATACACGTCCATCATAATCATGCGCACTCTGCATTTCCGCTCACCATGATGCTCAGTCTATCGCTACATAGTTTTCTCGAAGGGATGCCACTCAGTGCCGTAGTAGAACACCAACACCACAACCATACTTCACATTCGTTGCTTTATGGAATCATGCTCCATCATATTCCGGTTGCATTTGCCCTCATGAGCATGCTTAGTGCATCCGGTATCAGCAAAGCGAAAAGTTTAATTTACCTCAGCATTTTCGCCTTGATGGGACCACTCGGAGCAATCACCGGTATGTTGTTACATCAAAATGAGATCTCACTTATTGCAGCATATAGTGATGAGATAACTGCCATAGTGATTGGAATTTTCCTCCATATCAGC
>JBIIRF010000426.1:0-6028 GCA_044341715.1 Bacteroidia bacterium
CCCGCATAAGCGGCACACTCAATTCAGGAAGCCGGATGGTTCCTTATATTCAGAAGAACTGGTATCCACCCATGGATTTTCCAGTGTTTATTCGCTGATTTATCATTGCCACGCACCCACGCTGGTGAAATCGGTCGGAGAGCCTTTCTCCCGCGAACCCAAAGTGGCCTTCCAGCGATTCCTCCGCCATCAGAGCTTTGAAGGCTTTCATGTAAAACCGGAAGACGATTATATCGACAGTAAAAAAGCGGTATTGGTAAACAACGACCTGCACATTGCATTGGCCGCACCCCGCAAATCCATAACCGATTATTTCCTCAAGAACGCTGACGCTGATGAGCTTATCTTCGTTCATGAAGGAAGTGGGACCCTCAAAACCATCTACGGAAACATCGAATTTGGATATGGTGATTACCTGGTGATTCCCCGCGGCACCATCTTCCAGTTACACTTCAACGACACCAACAACCGTCTTTTAATAGTAGAATCGTTTACGCAAATCGAGACCCCAAAACGATACAGAAACGCATACGGACAACTCGAAGAACATAGTCCCTTCTGCGAACGCGACATCCGCAAACCACAAAACCTTGAGACTCACGACGAAACCGGTGAATTCAGGGTACTTATTAAAAAGCAGGGAATTGTATACCCATATATTTACGCCACCCATCCTTTTGACGCCATAGGTTGGGATGGAAACCATTATCCGTGGGCGATTAGTATCCATGATTTTGAACCGATTACAGGTAGAGTTCACCAACCACCACCCGTCCACCAGACCTTCGAAGCCCATAATTATGTGATCTGCTCGTTCGTCCCCCGACTTTACGATTATCATCCTGACGCCATCCCCGCGCCCTACAACCACAGCAACGTTGATTCTGACGAAGTTCTGTACTATGTAGATGGAGATTTTATGAGTCGTAAGAGTGTCACCAAGGGCATGATCACCCTCCATCCTGCCGGCATTCCCCACGGTCCGCACCCGGGAACTGTAGAGAAGAGCATTGGCAAAAAGGAGACCCGCGAGTTAGCTGTAATGATCGACACATTCAAACCATTATGGCTCACCGAAGACGCCCTCAAAATCATGAGCGACGACTATTATAAATCCTGGATAGAACATTGATACCGGCCCCGAAAGGGGCTTTTTTTTGCCTAATACTCAACGGAATTGACTTCAAAAAAGCGTAATCAACAGAGATTCTCCACAAAGAATTGTAAAACTGTTAATAATTCCGAAAAAATTCAATGTTGCCCGCCTGAACAAAAGCAGATATTTCCTATTTTTGAAGATTATGCCAATACCTAAAAAAAATAACACGCGTTAATTAAAAAACCCAATACCCTATGAAAAGATTATTACTCACGCTTTTCATGCTGCTGACCTACGTAGGTGCCCAATCCCAGGCAACACAGGTGTGGTGTGAAAACTTCGACGGTACGCTCTCGACGACCTCTTCGGGAACACCAGGTTGGAGTACTGACGTAAACTATTTTACGAGTCCTGCCAACAGTATCAAGGGAGAGTACGGTCCATCAGGAATTATTACCCTGACATCCCCTACTTTCAGCACCTCAGGACAGAACTTCGTATTGCTGGAGTTCAAGCAGATCTGTAAAATTGAGTTCTCTGATCCCGGAACCATTGAGTTCTCTCTGGATGGAGGAAACACCTGGCAGGTTTTTGATGATAACCCCAATAAAATCACTTCAGGTGGTTCAGGGAACTGTTATTATCAGGGAACCGGTGTATACTTTGCCAACAACAACGCCTTCTCAGAGGGTAGTTACATTGACTGGGCACCGGGAACTACTACTGCTCCTACACAGACCTGGTGGAAAACTGAAAACTTCGATGTATCGCTTGCATTGGCTAATCAGGCAACCGTTCAAATTCGATTCAAGATCGCTGACGTATTTGGCGGAATGGCCGGACGTTATGGCTGGTTACTTGATGATATTTGTGTAACTGCTGCTCCATGTGAGTTAGTAGATCCTACAGTAAGCGCTCCTTATCCGGGCAACCCATTGTATTCAGGAGATGTTTACAACATGGGACCATATGATGTATTCGTTTCTATCAATGATCCAAGCGGCATCAGCTTTTCAGATTTATTCTGGCAAGTGAATGGTGGTCCTACACAATCATACGGTGGTATGGTGAATCTTCAGGACTCTATGTACGCTGGACAGATTCCACAATGTCAGACTGAAAACGATACTATTTGCTGGTGGGTTGAAGCAACGGATGCATCCGGTTGTAACAACTTTACCTATTTCCCTGCGCCAGCCGGAACAGGACAATATTGCTTCGTATGTAAATCAGCACCAACTGTACCTTTCTGCGACAACTTCGACATTCAGAACAACCTTTGGACACCGGATCCTTCAAGTACAGGAACGCCATGGTCTATTGGAGCTCCAACAGGAGGTGCATTGAGTTCTGCATTCTCTACTCCAAGTGTATTGGGAGTTGGTAACGTTGCAGGATCACCCGCTTATTCAGCCAGCGTAAACTCGTCTGTATTATCGCCAATCTTTGACTTCTCCTCAGTAACAGTTGCAGAAGTTGCTTTGCGATACAATGCGGCTTGTGAAGATTTCTGGGATGGAACACGTTTAGAGTTCACTACTAACGGTGGTGGAACATGGACGGTGATTGGTGGTGCCAACGATCCAAACGGAACAAACTGGTACAACTTCGCTTCATTAAATTCAAGCGGATTACCAGGATGGTCAGGAACATCAGGATGGACAGAAGCCCGTTATAAACTTTGTACGGTACCTGGCCTGATGGGTTCAATAAACGTTCAATTCCGATTCGTATTTACCTCTGATGCATCTGTTCAGCAAGAAGGATTCCACATTGACGATTTCTGTCTGACATTACCATGCACAGATGATCTTGCGATGACAGGTGTAGTTTCACCTCCTCCGGGATCAGGAACACCAGCCGGAGCTTCCAATACGGTAACAGTTAGTTTTGATAACTTAGGTATCAATGCTGCAAGCGGATTTAATATTGGATACTCAATTGGTGGAGTAGTTCAAACTCCTGTAGCTTTCGGAAGTACAGTTGCAGAATGTTCAGGTTCAACTTTTGCTTTGCCTGCTATCATTGCACCTGCTGGAAGCTATACAGTTTGTGTATGGCTGGAATTACCTGGAGATTGCAACAATGCAAATGACACCATTTGTGCAACCTATATTGGAATTCCAACCTTCACTCCATCACCATCTTATTGTGATGATTTCGAATCAGGAAACAATGGATGGTCATCGCTGAACGGTCCAACAGGTAACGCAGGTACAAACTGGGAATTGGGAGCACCTGCATTCCAGGCTACTACCGGAGGAAACAACGGATCAACCAATGCCTGGGACATCAACCTTACCACAATTTACACAGCTAATGCTGAATCTTATTTATACACACCATTCTTTGATTTCTCTGCAATATCTGCAGGAAGAATCACTTTTGCGTTGAATTACAATACAGAGCTAAACTGGGATGGTACACGTTTGGAATTCACCAACGACAACGGAGCAACCTGGACTTCGATCGGACAAGCCAACAACGATCCTTGCGGAACGAACTGGTACAACGAAGATGCTTTGATCTCCAGCGGAACTGTAGCCTGGGCAGGTAATTCCAGCGGATGGCAGGAAGCCTCTTATAAGCTTTGCTGTACATCAGGTATCTTCAATAGCCCGACACAAATTCAATTCCGTTTTGTATTTACTTCAGATGCTTCTGTTCAAGTTGATGGATTCTCTATTGATGACTTCTGCATTTATGCTGCACAAGGTGATGATGTTGGTATCTCTTCTATCGTTTCACCAACAGGTGGATTTGCAGTAGGAAGTACGAATAACGTACAGGTGGTACTTGAGAACTTCGGTGCAACTACAATCACCAGCGTTCCTATCTCTTACACAGTAACACCAGGTGGAGCAGTACAAACTATCATCTGGAACGGTTCATTGGCTCCATGTGATCAGATCACTGTTACCTTACCTCCATTTACTATGGTTGCAGGTGTGAATACAATCACTGCATATACTTCTCTTGCAAGTGATGTTGAGCCAAGCAATGATACAGCTACTACAGATGTTATCGGACAGCCAATCTTCGCTCCAACTTACTCGAACTGGTTCTCTGACAATTTCGACAATGGTAACATCGGATATGCTCCTTCAATTGAGCCAAACGGTGATCCTGGAACTATCTGGGAATTTGGTACACCAAACTTCGGTGCTACTACCGGTGCATTCTCTGCTCCGAATTGCTGGGACGTAAACCTGAATACAGCTGTAACAGGTAATGCAAACACTGTATTTACTACACCATTCTTTGATTTCACAAATGCACAAGGAGCTATCCTTCGTTTCTATCAGAATCGTGATATGAATGCATTCGGAGATGAGATGTCGATTGAATACAATGTGAACAACACCGGATGGGTGAATCTGCAACCAACCACACAAACAACTACCAACTGGTACAATAACTTTGACAGCTGGAATGATGTGAGTGGTGGATGGATTCAGTCGATATTCAAAGATGTATACTCAGCAGTAGGTGGTGCGGTAACTGTACAGTTCCGTTTCAAATACACTGCTGTTGGCTTCACCAACTCTGATGGTGCCTCTATCGACAACTTCGAAATCTTCGTTCCGATTCCATTGTCAGTACAAACTGTTAGTGTGAATACATCTGTACCTTGTCAGTTCATCTTCCCTGGACAGCCAATCACCTTCGCTGCTCCAATTCAGAACAATGGTATCAATACTGTGTTCAACCACAATGTATCGTTGGTAATTGACAATGTACTGCAATCTGTTGATCCGGTGTCTTACACACCAAGCGGACTTCTTCCGGATTCTACTCAGGTCCATAACTTCAACAATACATGGATCGCGGTACCTGGTTTCCACTCAGTTTGTATCTATACTGATACTCCAAACGGAACTGTTGACTTGTATCAATTAGATGATACAGCTTGTGCAACAATCCTCGTATTCGATTCTATCACGACTTCACAGCTTCCATACTGCACCAGCTTCGAAAGCGGTAATCAGTGGGTGACTGCAAACTCGTTCACTTATTGCATCGAAAACGATTGGGAAATGGGAACTCCTGGAAAAGCAAACCTCAATGGTGCACATACAGGAAACAATGCATGGTCAACCAACCTCACCGGAACTTATGCAAATAAAGATTCTTCCGGTCTGTTCTCTTCATTGGTTCGTGTTGAACAAGGTCACTGCTATAAAGTAAGCTTCTGGCAGCAGTTCCGCATGGAATATGGTTCTGACGGTGGTGCATTCCACTACTCTGATGACTATGGTTCAAGCTGGAATCGCCTCGACATGGTAGGTTCTCCAAACATTCAGTTGTTCGGTGCTTCACCTAACTATACTTATGTATCTGAACTGGATCCAAACAGTCCTGCTGATAAAGGATTCACAGGTGTTCGTAATGACTGGTTCTATACAGAGAAAGTATTCCGTCCGGGTGTTGATGGTCAGATCGTATTCCGTTGGAGATTTGCTTCTGACTATTCAGTTGTTGATGAAGGTTGGGATATCGACGATGTGTGCATCGAAGACTTAGGTCCATGTGCACCGGTTGGTGTTGACGAATTCGCGATGAACGATTTCGGAATGAGTCAAAACTTCCCGAACCCTGCTGACGAGAATACTACATTTGAATTCGTAATTCCGGCTAAAGGTCAGGTACGTGTTGTACTTGCTGATATGATCGGACAAGTTATCGACGTAATGGTAGACGAAAGCCTGGCTTCAGGATTACACACTATCCGTTACAACACCGCTAACCTTGCTCCAGGTCTCTACACCTATACTTTAGTATACGAAGGACAGCAATTAACCAAGCGCATGCTGATTACCCGCTAATCGGGAATAACAGAAAAAAGAAAAGCCGGGGAAACTCCCCGGCTTTTCTTTTTTAGACTATCCTGCAAAAATTATTCTACCCTGACAAATTCCCGGAAATGAA
>JBIIRF010000153.1:0-5997 GCA_044341715.1 Bacteroidia bacterium
CAGGTGGTGAGCTGGGCGCTGCTGTGTTGAGTGATGCAGTTATCCGTTTGATTCCGGGTGTGCTGAATGACGAGACATCTGCTTTGTCAGATTCTTTTCAGGATAATCTGATTGCGCCGCCGGTGTATACGCGTCCTGCTGTTTTCAGGGATTGGTCGGTTCCGGATGTTTTATTGTCGGGACATGAGGCCAATATTCAGCAATGGCGGTATGACCAATCGTTGCAACGGACAAAAGAACGTCGTCCGGGTTTGCTGAATAAAGATCAATAATCAGGGTTTGGCAACTTCTTCGCCGGAGTTGATCTTGATTTCACGTAACCGCTCACGGCCTTTGAGGCGTTTGTTGCGGGTGGTGTAAAAGAAGAAACTCAATAATGCGATGAAGTACACACTGAAGATGAGCGAAAAGGTATGCTGCCATTCGCCGATGTACTCTTCAATAATTACATTCATCAAAAGCGATAATCCGGCTAACCCAACAAATACAAGTGCTACTTGTCGATCGCTGAGTCCGAGTAAAGCGAGACTATGCGTGGTATGATCTTTTCCTCCTACAAATGGAGATCGGCCTGAGGAAACACGGTTATAAACAACTACGGTTGTATCCAGAATCGGAAGTATAAATGTCATGATAGTTGCTGCCATCAGTTTGCCCGTAGCGGGGTTGGTATTGCTATATGGATCGTTCCAAAAATAAACGATGCCCATAGCGGCCAGAAACACTCCCAAAAACTGACTTCCGGTATCACCCATGTACATCTTTGAAGGATTCCAGTTGAATCGAAGAAAGGCAACCAGTGATGCCAGTACACCAATCAATACCAGTAAGTGCATGTTGGTGATATCGCCATTGTGAATTATCCGGTAAATGGTGTTCGCAATAATACCGATGGAAACGGTAGCGGTGATCCCATCCATATTGTCCAGCATATTGATCGAATTCATAATGCCAACTACCCAGAATAAGGTGAGCAGGTAGTTTATGATCGGGTTAGGGAAAATCTCGATGCAGATTCCGGTTGCAATCAGGAGTACGCCGCAGAGTAATTGTATGCCGAATTTTAACCATGGTTTGGTGTTATAAGCATCATCTGCCAATCCGATGATAAAACCCGCACCGCATGACAAGATTAATCCCACGAATCCCAGTTGGTAAGAATTCTGATTGGGTTCAAACAGGATGGAATAGCTGGCAAGTGAAAATAAGAAAATGATATAAAAAGTGATGCCTCCAATAGATGGCTTTGAAAGAGCACCCCAGCGAATCACAGTGCCGTCGGAATTATTCCTGATTCCAAGGGTTTTGAAAAAACGAAGGAAGAGAATATTGATCATTAAAGAGAAGACAACCGCTGATGCAAAAAAGAGGGTGTATAAAATGAAACTGCTATTGCGAAGTATCTGATCAGTCATAGGAGTGAGTTCAATAGGTGAATGGCGAATTGAAATTTTTCCATGCGGATAATTCCATGTCCTTTTCAGATACCAGCGGTTCACTCATTCCCCAATCGATGTTCAGGTCAGGGTCATTCCACAGTAAACCACCTTCTGATTGTTTATCATACACATTGGTACACTTGTATAAAAAGAGGGTGTCGTTTTCCAAAGATAAAAAACCATGGGCAAATCCAGGTGGAATCCAGAACATAAATTTATTCTCTTCGGTGAGTTCTACTTTTAAATGCTGTCCATAAGTGGGTGACCCTTTCCGGATATCCACTGCTACATCGTAAACTGCGCCTTTCACAACCCTGACAAGTTTTCCCTGATCGAATGGTGGTGCCTGGAAATGCAATCCTCGCAGTACATTCTTCAGGCTTGAACTCTGATTGTCCTGAACGAATACAGCCGAAATACCATTTCTATTAAAAACCGGTGCATTATAAGATTCATAAAAGTAGCCCCGGTCGTCGTGGAAAATACGCGGTTTTATTAATAATGGACCTTGAATGTCAAAGGTGGTAATGTCCATATTGTTTATGGTTTTCTAATAAACAGCATTCTTATTTTATCCATGAATCCTTTTGGATCATTATCATCCTCATAGTATCCATAACCATAACTATAGCCATATCCGTAGCCATAGCCATAGCTGTAACCGTAACCATATCCGTATTTGAGTCGCGACATTTCTACTCCATTCAGGATAATCGAAAGGTTGTTGACTTTGTTTTCTGACATGAGTTTATTGATTTGTCCGATAAACATCTTTCTCGAATAGTTGGCACGAAGAATATATAAGGGGTAGTCGGCTTTTTGCATCATCGGAATTCCATCACTAACAATTCCAACAGGTGGTAAATCGATGATGATGACATCGTATGTTTTCTTTAGATGTTCAAGAAGCGCATCCATATTCGGATTGATGATCAGCTCTGCAGGGTTTGGAGGTATTGGCCCTGCTGTGATAAAATCAAGATTCGCTAATGAGCTTTTGAGAATACAGGATTCGGGAGTGTCTTTGCCAATCAGGAGTGTGCTTATTCCCTGATTGTTTTCTACGTTGAAACCAAGGTGGATTTTTGGTTTCCGCATGTCCAGGTCAAGAATCACCACTTTCATGCCGCTAAATGCAATTACACCGGCAAGGTTGATCGCATTGAACGTTTTCCCTTCTCCGGAAATAGTAGAAGTTACTGCGATCAGTTTTGCGCCTTCTGCATTAGAAATAAACTGCAGGTTGGTACGGATCGAGCGGAAAGCTTCGGATATTACAGATTTCGGATTTTTATCCACCAATAACTGCGAGATCGGAATTTCTCTTTTGTACTTGGGTACTATTCCTAGTAGCGCTGCGTCAGTATATCTGCCTACTTCTTCCAATGCATTGATTTCATTATACAGAAGGTAGCGTGTGATAATCAGAATGAAACTTGCAAGAAATCCAATCAAGATACAAGCAGAAAAAATCAGTGATTTCTTTGGAGAAACGGGAGGTGTATCGCTTCGTGCTTCCTGTAATATTACATGTTGAGGGACATATCCTGCACGGGTAATTGAAAACTCAGCTTTCTTTTCAAGTAACATCGCATAAAACTTCTCATTGATACTGAAGAGGCGCTGTAAGCGGGTGTATTCCGTTTGTTGTTCAGGTAAAGCACCAAGTTTTGCTTCCAGTGAAGAAATTTCTTGTAGTTTGAAATCTCTATTTGTCTTCAGGTCGCTTTCTTCATTCATCAAAGTCTGTAAGAGCAAGGACTGCTGACTTTTCAACCGAACCAGTATAGATCGGTACACTTCACTGTTTTCGGTTGCCTGTAATTTAATCTGGTCGCGCTGATCAATTAATTCCTGAAGCTTCGATAACTGCACTACAATTGAATTGTCGCTGGATCGACCGGAAAGTCCAAGCAAAAATTTGGTGATGTCTACATCGTTATGGATTTCTTTTCTGATCTTGCTGTAAAGGCTCAGCTCGTGTTCAATAGCAAAGTATTCTGATTGTATTTGCTGTAACCGCGACATGTCAACATTGGTTGATATGTCAGGATTTACAAGCTTGTTTCGCTTTTTGAACTGTTCAATAGAGTTTTCAGAGTTGCTTAGCTGAAGATCTATGCTCGAAATTGTGTTGTCGATAAAGTCGAGGATCTTGTCTGCTACTTCCGAATTTCGCTCAAGGTCATATTTGTTGAATTCCTGACATACAGAATTTACGATGTCAGCATTCTTTAAAGGGTTTTTATCCTTGAATTTTATCTGAATTGTTTTTGCATCAGCGTTCAATGGGGTTATCTGAAGATTCCGCGTAATCTGATCCGCTAAAATATTTTTATCATTTATTTTGAAAAAAAGTCCGTCTTCTCCGAGTGTGTTCTGTATTGCCAAAATTACATTGTACTTTGAAATATGTACATTGAGTTCCATTGCAGGAAGATTGATCCACGTATTGGCTTGAAATGGTTTTGATACTGAATTTCCGGTATATGGAAGTGCAATGGTGTAGGTGTTGGCACTTTTAAAATCTATGATGATTGGTGCTCCTATGATACTGCTGTCTTTTACCTTTACTTCAACTGAATAAGGCGAATTGCGATAAAGTTCGTTGGTTAGTACTTCACCCTTTGAGTAATAGCTGACTTGCATTGGTAATCGATCAATCACGCGGTTGATGATTACTTTGGAGCGCATTAACTCAATGCTGGATGCAACTTTGTTGTTTTGTTCGTTGAATCCTTGGAGGGTTGCATCGTCTAAGACACTTCTGGCATTGTTTTGTTCTGATATCTGCAGTACTCCAACAGCTTCGAATTCAGGAGGTGTATATCGCAGGATCAGAAAAGCAATGAGTAATGCTGATAAAATAAACAAGGTCAGCCATAGCAAATTCTTTTGTGCAATAGTTACCAGGAGCTTGAAATCAAACTCTTCATTAATAGGCGAAATCTTTTTCTTAGCCATCCTTAGTTGAACCTGCGTTCTCTCTTATCGTGTGCCGTTAGCAATCTGATATATTAAGGCCAATGTTGTGACAATGCTGAGGAATGGAGTGATTTGTTGCAGAATTTCTTGTGAAATCCTCGGGGCAGATTCTACATAAATAATATCGTTGGCCTGCAAGAGAAGATTACTTTGCATCATGCCTTCAACTGTTGAAAGGTCAATCAGCATGACTTTGGGATTACGTAAATCACCACGGATCAGTTTTATCTTATATGCTTTACCTACTCCTGTTAATCCACCGGCTTGTGCGAGTGCCTCAATAAGATGTGTGTTTTCATTGTCCAGCATTACAACCCGCCCCATTCCGCCGTTCCCAGGGAAAACCATCACCCGCCGGTTGGTTACTTTGATCATGACAAATGGTTTGTTATAGAAGGTAGCATACTGCGTTTCGAGATTCTTTTCTGCTTCGCGGACAGTCATGCCCGAGATTTTTACCTTTCCAATAATTGGAAGTTTTACCTGTCCATCCGGTTCAACCAGAAAGAGCGTTTGTCCTCCTCCAGAGGCACCACCTCCCGCTACAGGACTGGTTACCGATACGGCTGAAGTTGTGAGATCAATCAGTTTGAAACCATCGTTTGTGTAAATGCTAAACGCGATGATATCATTTGGAACAATCCGGTATTCAACATTTCCTATGGTTTGGTCATTTGAATATTCATAGTTTTTGGGAACCTTGAACATGGTGTTGGGGTTGATCCCACATGAGCTCACTAGGAATAAAGCAGACAATAAGGTGAACAGACGTATAGTTCTTTTCATACGGAAGACGATAATATTTGGCTATTGGGCAAAAGTAACGAAATTTTATGCCCGAAGGGGGCTATCCGCCTCGTTTAATCAACAGTGAATTGTAGAGATTGCGGATGTCGGTAGTAAGCCGATCGTAATTGAATCGGGTTTGGGCAAACCTGGGACCTGCATCACTCATTCGCTCCCGCAAGGCTCGGTCAGTGACGAGTCGTTGCAAAGAGTTGGTGAATGCAGGAAGATCGTTGGTGGGAACAAGCAATGCTGTTTCTTCCGGAATTATTATGTTAGAAACCCCTCCGACATTGGTCGAAACTATGGGAACCCCTGCAGCTTGTGCTTCAATCAAACTTGCCGGAGTTCCCTCATTGAGAGAAGTGAGTGCAATGATGTCCAAACCTGACATCGCCTGATCTGCTTCGAATATCCAGGAAGTGAAGATGAGTCCTGCTTCCGGATTTGGTGCTTCGGGACAAGAGTAGGCTACGTCGATTGATTCACAAAATCGCTGCATTTCCAGCCTTTCTTCTCCATCACCAATTATTAACCCTTTAATTTTCAGGTTTTTATTTTTGTAAACATTGTTCCAGCCCTGGATAAAGAGTTTCAGATTTTTGATAGGAACTATCCTGCCGATGATTCCGATGGCAATGGTTTCATCATCAATACCATACTTTCTCCGGAAATCGATTCGTTTCTGCAATCGGTCTGTTTGAAATGGGTCAAGATCATAACCCAGTTCGATGATATTTACTTTGCTGGCCGGCGCAATTTTATATACTTCAGTAAGTTCTCTTTT
>JBIIRF010000154.1:0-5991 GCA_044341715.1 Bacteroidia bacterium
ATTCAGTTTCTGCTTTTCTTATTTCTTCTGTCCATTTGGTTTTGTCTACTGTGACCGGTTGTTGGTTGCAGGATATCATAAGTACTATAGTAAGGCAGGAGTAAAGAATCGTTTTCATGACGGTTGATAAGTGAAGTGTAGACTATGGTTTTGTCGTAAATTCAATCAGGAATGGCTTAAGGCGGATGCCTTCTTCGTTTCTGAAATTGTTATTGATCAGGAATTGATAGTCTTTGCCGGGCAAGAGTTCGGCCGTGAGCGTGTAACTTTTTCCATCTTCAGCCCATACTCGTTGTTCTGGTGGAAGTTTTGGACAGTATGTTTCTCCAAGAGGTGCGAAGTCAATTCCGGCGTTGATTTTGTTGAGTGGTTCTGAGAAATGAACAGTGATGGATACTTTTCCATAGTCGACAGTTTTACTTCCATTGTTGAATGGTGAAACATGGGTGACCGTTGGTCTTTTGTTTTCATATTCGCTGAAAATGGTTGCTAATGTTTTGCCAAAATAGGCGGATGAATCAACAATATTTTCTACATGACTGTCATTGGCGAAATCGAGATGAATCAAGTTGTGAATTGCAGTTTTATTGTTGGATGATTTCCGGTAGTATTCTTCTGCTATTCTGTAACCTATGTAATAGCCGAGATCCCGTTCTTTTAGTTCGTTGTTGTTGGTACCCCATAACCAATTGTACATTCTGTCGGGCAGGAATAAATCTTGTACATATTTAGCTTTTACTTTCTCCTGATTAGCCGAGGCAAAGCCGAATGAAGGTGTTGTGGATGTCTTCCCGGTTGCCAGGCAGGATAAGTATTCTGCAACTCCTTCGTAAAGCGAATTGCAAAGCAGATTGTCTAACGGAAGTTGTTGTTGTGTGTGAATATATTCATGAGTAACCAAGAGGTCGATGGTTTCTGCCGGATGATATTTTTTGTAATAGGTTTGAAGATTTTCAGGGAGCTCGCTGATGTCAGTGTTATCATCTGTTAATGCCATTTCTGCTCCAATCAGAATCTTATTATCTTCAATGGTTCCGTTAGTCCTGAATGCTCCCATGCAAAAATAAACTGTAGCTGGTTTAGCTTCGGGATATATGATTCGTAATGAGTTTAAACTTTTTTCAATACCCGGTATTTTACTATTTACAGAAAGTGATGATTTGCGAATCGAGTTCCAGAAGCGTGGGTATTGTCTCATCGCCTGAAGAAATGATGACTTTGTATAGTTTCGTACCCGCATTAAACTTTTTAACCCATCGCTTCCTTTGTCTATATATTCACGCTGTAAGATGGTTGAATGCAGATTTGTATCCTTTGTAGATTGTATCAGATCATAGGCTTTCCAGAAGTTGGGAATGTCTGTATTGACGAACTGAAAGGAATTGTTTTGTGCACATAGTTTTAAAACCGAAAGGAGAAGAAATAGTAGTAGTTGAACTTTTTTCCTTGACGAAAGGTTTTCAGTTTTTGTGTGAATTTTCAGCATTCAATTTGCGAATCATTTCCAGGAGTTCCGTTTTTTCAGTTTCAGGCATAGAAGAACCCTCAATGAGAAGTCGTGCAATTTTTAAATGCAATGCTGCTTTTTCCGGATTCTTTTTGAGATAGAGTTCCCCAACATTCATTTGAAATTCGTAATAGTTAGGGTAGTAGTTTATGCCGATGTCTTCCCAGATTGCAAGTGCATGATCCATATATCCATTCTCAAAATATCTCGAGCCGATGCCGTTGATCTCAGGTATTTCAGGGGCATAAAATTCACCGTAAAGCCTGGAGCTGTTGGTTACTTCTGTAAAGAGTTCACTGGTGTTGCCAGGCTGTTCTTTCAGTTTGTAATTATCATCAATCTTTGCAATATGGTCAAATCGAAGGGCGAATGGTAGAAAAATGTTACTGAGAATTTCCGGCGTTGTAACAAGTGGTACAGAAGTGTGGGAGGCTACGTCAGAAGTGTAAATGTGAAGCTTGCTCATCACAGATTGATGTTTGGATTTTATTTCGTTGAAGATGGTGCGATGCCAATAGTCTTTGGATGTATGTGTGCTTCCAAAACTTATATAAGCAGGAATAGATGATTTGTCAGCATAGGCTGAATCGAATTTTAATATCAAACTTTCAAATCGGTCAATAGGTGAATGGGCTACGACAATATCAAAAAAGTCAGGCCTTTTTAAAAATGCGGATAAGGCAAATGATGCGGAGAAAGAATGCCCAAGTAGTATTCTTAGTCCGGACGGATTATAGGATTGAAGCGCAGCTTCTGTTTCCATCATTAGGAACTCAAGCAGCGGAGATTTTTCGTTTTCCTGTAATCCTTCGCGGCATTCTTTTTCCCGATTCACCAGAGGGATCATAACAATGATCATTTGGGGAATATCATGGGTGTATTGAAGATATTCTATTTCAGAAAGTAATGGATTGGTGAGCCATTCCTGTTGTGCATCCAGAATATAAAGTACCGGATACTTTACTTTGTCGGATGCATACTTTTTATCATTCGGGGTTTTGATGTAAACCTTCCGGATCTGATGAAAGTTAGGTGATGGAATGGAGATGGTGTCGGTATTTGGAAATGCGGTTAATGGAATAAGTATGGCGAATAGGAAAGTAAGAAAATAGAAGTTGAAAATATATAGTGGAGTTCGTGTCATGGTTGTTTTGTTTGATTTTTCAGCTGAAATGTTAACGCTGAAATATCAGTTTTATATAGTTCAAAAGTAAATACTTTATTCTGTTGTATATTATGATTTGACTGGAACATTCCCGTGTGGAAGTGATCTGCGTAATTCTGCAAGTATATGTTTGGTCGGTTTTTCATTCATAAAAGTATGAAATGCTCGATTCATTTGTCAAGAGTATAATCAGTTTCGGTTACAGCTTAGGTTGGAGTCCCCGGGGATATTTTATAACTGTTCTTTCAGATGCTTAAAAATCAAGTCTTTTAATCTTATTGATCCTGTATTGTTCGTGGATTTTCCTCTGTGTTGGTCTTGGCTGATTTTCCCTATATTTGTGGAGTAACCTATGTCTACACCTGATCAGGAAGTAACCGGAAAGCAACTCTACGCTTATCAGCATGCCGCTATCGAGCGTATTTTCGAGAAGCTGAAGGACCATCCCAAGCGCTATAATCTCTTGTATCAGCTGCCTACGGGTGGTGGGAAGACTGTTATCTTCTCAGAGATTACTCGTCGCTATATCCGTGAGACCGGCAAGAAGGTAATGATCCTGACGCACCGGTTGGAGCTCTGTGGTCAGACTTCTGCGATGCTGGAGGAGTTCGGTGTCTCTAATAAAATCATTAACTCAGCAGTGAAGGAATTGCCTGTGCCGAATGACTTTATGTGTTATGTGGCAATGGTGGAGACGCTGAATAATCGTTTGCGTGATCAGATCTTATCACTCGATAATATCGGTCTGATGATTGTGGATGAGGCACACTATAATTCGTTCGGGAAACTGTTGCGGTTTTATGAGAAGGGTGTAGTGCTGGGCGTGACTGCTACTCCGTTGAGCTCGAATGTAAATATCCGCATGAAGGATACATACGATGAGCTGATCGTTGGGGAGTCGATTTCTTCGCTGGTGGAGCAGGGCTTTCTGGCGAAGGCAATTACTTACCACTACCACGTTGGACTAACTTCGCTGAAGGTGGGCCGTTCAGGTGATTATACCGTGAGTTCGTCGGAACGTTTGTATAATAATCTGGCGATGCAGGATAAACTGCTGGCAGCGTATAAGGAGAAATGTATCGGTAAAAAAACACTGATTTTTAATAATGGAATAGCAACTTCCGAATATGTTTATGCTACGTTTCAAGAGGCAGGCTTTCAGGTGAAACATCTCGACCATAATCATAGCCCGAAAGAACGTCGCGAAATTCTGGATTGGTTCCGCACGAAACCTGATGCGATCTTGTCTTCTGTGTCGATCTTAACTACCGGGTTTGATGAACCTACCGTGGAGTGTATCATTCTGAATCGTGCTACTAAATCACTGACCTTGTATTATCAGATGATTGGTCGTGGTTCACGTTTGTTGCCGAATAAAAAAGAATTTTCCATTATCGATCTGGGAAATAATTTGCAGCGCTTTGGTTTGTGGGACGAGTATGTCGACTGGAATGCGATTTTTGAGAATCCGGAAATTTATCTCGAGGGAATTCCTTCTGATGAATTTATCGAACGTAATTATCGTTACGAAATGCCGGAGTCAGTGCGCGCGTTGTTTGGTAAATCAGCAGACATTGAAATGAATATTTTCAATGTCCATAAGCAAGTAATGTCAGAAGGACAACGTCCGAAAATGGTGATCGATTTATCAATGCAGCAACACGTGCAGATGTGTACAGAGAACTCTTCTTCCCTGGATGAAGCTCTTCATCTGGCTGATGTGTTGAAGGATGAAATAGAATACCGTATTCGCTGTTATGGCCGTTGTCTGGCTAAAACATCCGAGAGCTATGTGAAGTGGCTGCAGGATGAATATAAACGTACACTGAAGGTAAAACTGATCCACAATTCCCATTACGCAGGCGGATCCGTCTGATCTTTTGCAGAACAGTTTGCGATTTACTTACGTAAGGAATTTTTTCTCAGTGACGAATCCGCTTAGAAGCAGTATTTGTTTTCTTCGATGAGGCGCTTGGCAATTCTTCGACGTGCTTCAATGGTATTCACCGGTGCAGTTTTGGTGAAGCGTTTTAAGCCCATCAGCAACATGCGTTGTTCGTCGCCTTCACTCATGGCGTTGATGGCATTTTTACCGGAGATGTTGATGCGGTCCATGGCGTCAGTGATGTAAACGCGGGCCATGTCAATTTCTAAAGCACAGGCGGCTTCACCTTTTATCGAAGTGAGTTTTTGAACACGTAGTAAAATCGATTCTGCCATATAAGTGTCGATGGCCATATCAGCAATGCGCATGAGTATTTCCTGCTCTTTTGCGAGGGTCATCATGTATTTTTGTACGGCTGTTCCGGCTGTCATGAGGATTGCTTTTTTTGCATTGGCAATCGCTTTGTTTTCGTCGTCGAAGAGTTTGTTTTCACCGTTTCCGAATTCAGGAATGGCCATGAGCTCTTTTTGTACGGCCATTGCAGGTCCCATCAAATCGAGTTCTCCTTTCATGGCGCGCTTGAGGATCATATCTACAGCAAGCAGACGGTTGATCTCGTTGGTGCCTTCAAAAATGCGGTTGATGCGGGAATCGCGATATGCACGATCCATCGGGAAGTCGGCGCTATAGCCATAACCACCATATATCTGTACACCTTCATCTACTACAAA
The DNA here is from genome assembly GCA_044341715.1 of Bacteroidia bacterium. GTDB lineage: Bacteria > Bacteroidota > Bacteroidia > AKYH767-A > OLB10 > JAJTFW01. The sequence continues at coordinate 5,289 of JBIIRF010000154.1, forward strand.
GTCGAGGACTTCTGATCCTGCAACTTTGAGAATAGCACATTCTACTGCATATTCTTCGGCTGCTCCTAACAATGCTTTTTCGAAACTCATGCCGTTGGCCATCATCGCCTGCTCTTTTTGTTCGATGAGATTGCTGACACGGTAAATAGCCGATTCAATAGCATAAATGCGTATGGCTTGTTCGGCGAGTTTATGTTTGATGGCTCCGAATTTGGCAATCGGTAATTTAAATTGCTGGCGGGTGTTGGCGTAGTCGATACTCTGAGTACATACTTGCTTTGATCCACCGAGAGCAGCTACTGCTAATTTCGCGCGTCCGATGTTCAAAATATTGAAGGCAATGAGATGTCCTTTTCCGATTTCTCCAAGTACATTTTCTACAGGTACTTTGCAGTCCATAAAGAAGACCTGACGTGTGGAAGAACCTTTGATTCCCATCTTGTGTTCTTCTTCACCCAGGCTTAAACCTTCATATCCTTTTTCTACAATGAAGCCGGTGAATTTATCTCCATCTACCTGCGCAAATACGGTGAATACGTCAGCAAATCCTGCGTTGGTAATCCACATTTTTTGTCCGTTAAGGATATAGTGTTTCCCGTCGGGGGAGAGTACAGCTTTTGTTTTTGCTGCAAGTGCATCAGATCCGCTTCCGGGTTCGGTCAGACAATAAGATCCTTTCCATTCGCCTGTTGCGAGTTTTGGG
>JBIIRF010000155.1:0-5985 GCA_044341715.1 Bacteroidia bacterium
CACCAGTCCGAAAATCAAAGTAGCAACAAGTACAACCATCGCACTGCCCTGTAATTCATTCCAGGTAGGCCATGATACTTTGTTCATGAGTTCGTTGTACGAATCCTGAATGTAAGCTCTGATCTTTTCCATTGTTCGACTGTTTTTATTTATTTACTTGTTCGTCTTCGTTTTTTCCGATTCCGGTGAATTGCAATTGCCATTTTTTCGATGATGGCTACTTATGAATTCCTTTTCCGGATTGTGTATTTTACTTCGCTCTTCGCGCCGTTTCTTACTCTGTTCGTGCACGGGTGGAGAGACTCGAACTCCCAGCCAACGGTTTTGGAGACCGCTACTCTACCAATTGAGCTACACCCGTATCTGAGGTTGGCCTTTTTGCTGTCTTTCGCTGTTGTTTACTGTTCCTTTTCAGTGTACTGAAGTCGACACTCCCTCCTTCACAACCGTTCAAAAGAATGAATCTTTCACCCGGCTATACCCTTAAATTGAACGCTTCAAGTTCCAACTTTTGACGCCAATAATGCCCCTCTTAATAAACAGGTGCGTCCCAACCATTCGGCCGGGACGATCACCTGCAAATTTCTAGTGCGGATTACGCAATGATTTCAGTCACCTGACCTGCACCTACGGTACGGCCACCTTCACGAATCGCGAAGCGGAGACCTTTATCCATCGCAATTGGCTGGATCAGCTCAACTGTGATTGTTACGTTATCACCAGGCATTACCATCTCACGTCCTTCAGGAAGTGTGATTTCACCTGTTACGTCAGTTGTACGGAAGTAGAACTGAGGACGGTATTTGTTGTGGAAAGGAGTGTGACGACCACCTTCTTCTTTCTTCAATACGTAGATCTCAGCTTTGAATTTCGCGTGCGGCTGGATTGAACCAGGCTTCGCGATTACCATACCACGACGGATATCTGTTTTCTCAATACCACGGAGGAGGAGACCAACGTTGTCACCAGCTTCACCACGATCAAGAATCTTACGGAACATCTCAACACCGGTAACTGTTGAAGTCAGGCGCTCAGATTGCATTCCGATGATTTCTACTGAATCGTTAGAGTTGATTACACCACGCTCGATACGACCTGTTGCTACTGTACCACGACCTGTGATAGAGAACACGTCCTCGATTGGCATAAGGAAAGGCTTGTCAACTTCACGTGGAGGCAGTGGGATGTAAGAATCAACAGCATCCATGAGTTCCATGATTTTTGGAATCCAGTTACCGTCGAGGTTCAATCCACCCAATGCAGAACCACGGATGATTGGCGTGTTATCGCCATCGTAATCGTAGAATGAAAGGAGTTCGCGGATTTCCATTTCAACGAGGTCGAGCAGTTCAGGATCGTCTACTGCGTCAACTTTGTTCATGAATACCACAATCTTTGGAACACCTACCTGGCGTGCGAGAAGAATGTGCTCGCGGGTTTGTGGCATAGGACCATCTGTAGCAGCTACTACGAGGATCGCGCCATCCATCTGAGCAGCACCCGTAACCATGTTTTTCACATAGTCAGCGTGACCCGGACAGTCAACGTGAGCATAGTGACGGTTAGCCGTCTGATACTCTACGTGAGCAGTGTTAATGGTGATACCACGCTCTTTTTCCTCAGGTGCATTGTCGATAGAGGAGAAATCTCTCTTCTCCGCCAAGCCCTGCTGTGCAAGAACGTTTGTGATTGCAGCAGTAAGAGTGGTCTTACCGTGGTCAACGTGACCAATGGTTCCAATGTTTACGTGTGGCTTGGAACGGTCAAATTTCTCTTTAGCCATTTTATGAAGGTGTTATAATTTATTGTTTACTAATTTGTGAATTCTACTTGTTGAGCCAATGACCAGGATCGAACTGGTGACCTCATCCTTACCATGGATGTGCTCTACCGACTGAGCTACATTGGCGGGCTTTTCTGAATGACAGAAACAATCGATACGGTTACCTCCCGTATTCAATTGCCAGCTTCGTTCATCCGACCCGCGTCTTATGTGTTTCGGCCATTGATAGACAATACTTGTCCACTTTCAATGGGCCGTGAAATTACTGAATTTCCCCTTCCCTTTTACCGTCAGGAGCAAATCTTTTCTTTCACTCCGGCTTACTCTGCCGACTCCACCGCATCCGATGCTTGGTCACTCTGTTTTTTTTCAGAGCGGAAGACGAGGCTCGAACTCGCTACCCTCAGCTTGGAAGGCTGATGCTCTACCAAATGAGCTACTTCCGCTTGTTTAAGAACTTTTACGCTTCCTCTCTCCTCTCTTCTTCTTCCGCGTGTCTTTTTCCTCCGGAAACCGGGCCCGGCAACTCTCGCTACCTTCTCCCCGTGCCATTGATGGCCATTTCCTTCTGAATCCCCTCCTAATCTCTTCCGACTTCGTTGAAATCATGCCTTCCTCCGGCAATCTCTCTCCTCCGTCTGCCAGAACTTAGAAGCATTTTCATTTCAAAGAACCTTGTGGGGAGAGAAGGATTCGAACCTTCGAACTCCGAAGAGGACAGATTTACAGTCTGTTGCCGTTGGCCACTTGGCTATCTCCCCAGCTTTTTTACGATTGCTCTGACACAATCTAACCGGTCGCAGCTTTTGCACACCCGGACGACCAAACTATGAGCCGATGGAGGGATTCGAACCCCCGACCTACTGATTACAAATCAGTAGCTCTGACCAGCTGAGCTACATCGGCTTGAATATCAAGGAACTACAAGTCATTCCCCAAAATGGGACTGCAAATTTAGTGAATAGTTTCTTTCAAACAAGGGTTGCGTCAAAAAAAATAAAAAAAATGCATCATTTTTTCAACGGGGTGTTAGTAACCGGGTGTTTTTTTAGCTGCAATTTTGATAAATCTGCCTGAAAATCAATAAAAAAGATGAACAAATAAAACACCCCGTTCCGGTGGTTTTTTCCAGTCCGGAACGGGGTGCTTTGCTCGTTTTGGAGCTTATTGCTTTACAAATCGGGTTGAATAGGCTGTTCCGTTGTGATCTAGGGCGCGTATCTGGTATACTCCGGCAGGTAATTGTCCGGTGCTAATCCGGATTTCCGTTTGTTCAATCTCCAGTTCGGAAGTGAGTACTACACTGCCTTTCATGTCCATGATCGAGTAAGATTTGATCGGTTGGCTGAGTCGCAGGTTGATTTCCTTTCCGGCCGGGTTCGGGAATACTCCAAGTCCGGCAATTTCTGGATTCTCGCCGATGGAGGTGATGCTGTTTCCGGTGTTGAGTCGAAGGACATAAAGGCGGCGGAATCCGAAGTCTTCGTTGTTGGCCCAGGCCTGTCCGGGGAAGGTGATGAAGGTTACGTCGGATCTCCAGTTGAAGTCAGAAGTGCCAAGTGAAATGTTTTCCTGGTGCTCCTCCACTCCTACGAAATAGGTGCCCGGAGTTACATTGAGCGGATTTCCTGTCATGTCAAGAATCGGCAATGTGAGTACTACTCCATCAGTGTCAGCTGCGGTGAAAAAGTAATAATCCGATTGTCCGATTTGTGTTCCCGGCACACCAGCTGCCATGGAATATACAACAACGCGGGTAGTATCTCCTTCAGTTGGTCCGTTGCAGCGGAAGGTGGCGGAAGTGAGTACATCAGCATTGGGAAGTGAATATGTTTGTCCGAGTATTCCGGTCAGATTTCCTCCAATGCCTAAGCCTCCGGTTACAATTCCATTGTCGCGTGCCATAACGGTATCTGTTACCGAAATCAGGAAAGAGAGTGTATCGTTGACCGGATTGCCGTCAGTTTGTCCAACGATTGAGCATCCTGCTTCTACTGTGTAATCACCAATGGCTGACGGAGTGAAGTTTCCACTTGGAGCTACCAATGCACTGGCACCGGCTGCAATGGCGCTGGTTGTTCCTGTTCCTGTGTATAATGCAGGTCCGCCCTGGTTAACCTCTACGTTATATGTGACTGCGCCCAGCAATGATCCGCCGAAATTTGTAATGATTGCCGGAAAAGTAAAGGCAGATGTTTGCTGATCTGCCACTTGTGTATAGGCGGGTAACCATTTAACGGTATCCAGTAAGGCATCGTAGGCAATTTGTGAAACAGAATCAAGCTCATAGGCAAAAAGTGCGTCGAACGGCGCTCCCTGGCTGATCCCTGCAATGGTATTCTCACCGGTGACAAACGAATTGGTGATGAACAATCCGCCAGCAATGCCGGTATTTACCTGAGCACCTACATCGCCGTTTACATCATGAATTACGAATGTAGGAATGCCGGATGGAAGTTCAAGTCGAACAAGATTATTAAATGCTCCTCCACTGCCCTGATCATAACACCAGAGAAATGGTCCGCCTACAGATAAATTATCGAACGCAATACCATAAATACCAGCAAGTCCATGTGTGGAGGTTGGAATAGTACTCAGTACATTTCCATTCATATCCATTTCAGCGATGGGTGTTCCGAAATTGCTGACGTAAAATCCACCGAGTCCTCCGTTGATAGCAGAACTATAAGTGATCGCTCTGGCATTAAAACCAAGTGAAGCTCCACTAATAGTTCCGGTAAGTGTTTTGGTAGCAGGATCAACAATTTTAATGGTAGCAGTATTGTCTGCCATATAGAGGTTGGTACCGTCGGTAGTTATACTGCGAATACCGGAATTGCCTGCACCTACTCCGGCAATTTTGAAAGAGGAGGTAAGGTTTCCTGCAGCGTCCATGGTAAAAAGTGAATCTTTATTCCAGAGGGAAAACCACCATTCGGTTCCTGACCATGCCAATCCTGCAAATGATCCGGTGCTGGAAGCGATAGTATCCGGCACATACACTTGTTGGATATCGAACAATGCTGCAGGCGCCGGCTGGATTCCATTGGCATCTTTGGAGGAATGTCCGGTTGGTATTTCTGAAAGATTAATGGATACAGCTTTCACTCCAGATACCTTTTCTGCTCCGGTTTGCGCCTTAACTGTTGCCGACATCAGAAATGCAGCGCCTAATAAATAGAGAATTCGTTTCATTTGGATTTGTTGGTTGTTGATTAGAAGATGCTAATTAAGGAAAAAAAAACTTACGGATTGATCTAGAAATCCACTTTTCATTGTAAAATTCCTGTGCGCAGAAAAGAAATGATTAGTAAGAAATTTCTGTCTAAAAATGTAAAGCAGCTAGTGCTATTAAGAGGCTCTTCGCTGATAGTGGAAATCAATAACATCCGGAAACAAAAAAAGGCCGTCTTTTCGGGACAGCCTTTGTAGAGAGAGCGATTTAATTATTCGCCTCTTTGCTTTTCTTTGTGTTTAGTGATTTGCTTGCGGAGTGCTTCGATGGCGTTGTCTGTCGCTTCTTCGAATGTTTTGCATTGTTCTTTTGCGAAGAGCACCTTGCCCGGAGTTGATATTTTTATCTCAGCGATTTTATTATCACCGGCATCTGACTTATCGAGTCGTAAAAAAACTTCTGTGCCGATGATGGATTCATAATAATGCGACAATTTGTCCACTTTATCTTCAACAAAATCCAGAAGTTTACGATCAGCATCGAAGTGGATGGATTGAACTTTCACTTTCATAGTCTATAAGTTTTAACGTGTTATGCTTTGGGGAAGGCTTGTTTGTATATCTCCTTCAGCTTTTCAATGGAATTGTGGGTGTAAACCTGAGTGGCGGCCAGACTGCTATGTCCGAGTAGCTCCTTGATAGCATTGATGTCGGCACCGTGGTTGAGCATGGCTGTGGCGAAACTATGGCGCAAAACGTGCGGACTTCGTTTTTGTCCTGTTGACACCTGGCTGATGTTGTTTTTCACTGTTGTATAAACGAACCCGGGGCTCATTTGGTTACCCTTATTATCAACGAAGAAATAGGGATGATCCGTATCCATTTCTTCGATGAATTTGCGGCGCTGACCTAAATAATCTTCAATCAGCGTTTTGAAGCCAAGTGTAATCGGAATCTGACGCACTTTATTTCTCTTTCCCAACACCGTTATGGTCAGATTATACAGGTTTACATCCGATACTTTCAAC
>JBIIRF010000377.1:0-2793 GCA_044341715.1 Bacteroidia bacterium
TACACATTATGACGCTTCACTGGAGTTACGAAAATCTACTGCACTCGCATTGGTAAACGTCCCTGAGAGTTCACCCCAACATCCCATATTACAAAACCAGCTAAACCAACTAAATCACCAGACCGACTCCATTCGCAAAGAAGCAGCTGTCATTATTAAAAAAGCAAATCCCGGAAGTGATGCCAGCGACACTAATTATATTTTTTTACACTTTGTCATACATCATTTACCAAGAGGTCTGGTCGGATTGTTGATCGCTATCATTTTCTTAGCTGCCTGGGGATCGATTGCTGCCGCCTTGAACTCACTTGCATCCACATGCCTCATCGACTGGCACCATCAAATCCGGAAAAAAGACAGGAATGATCAACGCAACCTGACTTTATCCCGACTTTACACATTCGGATGGGGCGTATTTTCCATTATCGTAGCACAACTTGCAGGAAAAACAGGATCGCTGATTGAAGCCGTTAATATATTAGGATCATTGTTTTATGGCACCATCCTCGGCATCTTCTGCGTCGCCCTTTTTGTAAAGTCAATCAACGGAAAATCAGTATTTTACGCAGCCATTATTACCGAAGCGATTGTAATTTCGGTCTATATCGGAGACGCCATTTCCTTTCTTTGGCTAAATCTGATTGGCTGCGCAGGAGTGATGTTAATAGCAGCATTACTTCAATTCACCTTGTTCAGGACTGAGAAAAATCACCCGATATCTGTTCGTTAAAACGAGAATTTTCAGTACATTTCGGATACTAAATCTACCTGACAATGAAAAAACTCGTCGCATCCGGAATTTTAATTGCTGTTGCATTACTCTTCCATTCCTGTGATAAGGATAATCTCACAGCATTTGAATTCACTAATGATTATGCTGCCTTTAATATTACGGTAACACCTACTACCACGATGGGCGATCTTTCACTTGGCACCGTGGAAGTTGAAACAGACATTCAAGAACTTGTTTCAGACAATGGAGTTAATGTTGACAATTTGAAATCGATAAAGATTACCGGTATCAAACTGACCATTCTGGACAATGATCCATCGCCCTATACATTTGACATTCTTTCAAAAGTAAATTCAAGAGTTGGAAGCACAACAGGCGGCACAATGGTTGAATTCGCCAAAAAAGATCCAATTCCAACCAGTGGATTAACAACCCTGGATCTTGACATTAACGATGTTGAACTGTTAGATTATTTAAAGAAAACCAAATTCAAATTCGATATTAATGGAGCAACTACTGATTCAATCGACCATTCTTTCGACGTCAAAGTTGAATTAAAAGTTAAATTCGAAGGAGAACTTATCAAATAGACTAATTCATTTGAATTCTACACAAAAAAATAAGGCTGTCAAATCTGACAGCCTTATTTTTTTATACATTTCTCGCCTATTACTTCAGCGATTGAATCAGTTTTTCATTCAACTTCACGTAGGTATCATCACCATCTTCTTTTGCAACCATCATTGACTTGGTAGCAGTTTCGATAGCTTCCTTCTTCATCCCCAATTTTGCCTGACAATTAGCCTTTTGGTGAATTGTCCAGTACGCTTTAGGGTTCATTTCAATTGCTTTATCGAACCATACCAGAGCTTGCTTAAGATCCTTTCCATTCTCCATGTAATAGTTCGCAGCAGCTCCATAAGGACGGGTATCTCCAACAACATACTTCTGAATATCCTTCATGATTTTAGCATCGACATCGCAAGTGATATTTACAGAAACCAGGGTTTTATCCCACATTAACTGAAGGTCACATGAAGTAGATTTCATATTTCCGAGTTCAATTGTAAATGTTTCCACTTTCTCAGTAAGAGCCATTGGAGTAGCCTTTACACGAACAACATCTTCTTTCTGATCATAGGCATCAGACGAAGTGGTTGAAGTACTTTTTGAGATGATGATTGTCCATTCAGTAGCACCGGGAATCGACAACAATCCATATTTACCAGGATTCACTTTCACACCACCAATCATAACGGTATCACCGAAAGTAATTGTTGTAGCAGAATTAGCGCCGGTACGCCATACTGTATTGAAAGGAACTACATCTCCGAAGATTGTACGGCCTTTCACACTTGGGCGAGAATAACTGACTTCAATATTTGACAAGCCAAAATCCTGTTTAATTGTTTGGGCAGGCGATGGAGCCGGCGTTTTCAAAGACTGAGCAAATGCAGTTGTCGAAAGCGACAAAACTGCAAAAGACATGATAATTAATTTTTTCATAGTTTATTGGTTTAATGCTGAAACATTCAGGGACGGCAAAGTTAATGCATTCAATTATCATTTTAACAAGCTATTTCAACCAAACTGACTTACTCGATAATTTCCTACTTTCGCAGCTGCCATCGCCAAATAAATGTCAGGATCCTTAACCAAAACACCCTTTAATCTCGCCGTATTTGCTGCAGGATTAGGATTTTTCGTAGATGCTTTTGACTTATTCCTCTTTAATATTTACCGAATTCCTAGTTTAAAAGATCTTGGATTATCAGGAACTGAGCTCACCATCACCGGTGAACGATTGTTAGCGATTCAAATGGCCGGAATGATAACCGGAGGAATTTTAACCGGAATCATCGGCGATAAAAAGGGGCGCGTTGCGGTATTGTTTGGCTCCATCCTACTTTACTCTCTCAGCAATATTGCCAATGCATTTGTTACAGATATAAACAGTTATGCCATCATCCGGTTTCTTGCAGGAGTCGGACTTGCAGGCGAATTAGGTGCAGGAATCACGTTGGTCAGCGAAAGTATGACTATACAACATCGCGGCTACG
>JBIIRF010000333.1:0-3153 GCA_044341715.1 Bacteroidia bacterium
TGGTTGCCACCTTAGGAGCACTGGGAGCTGTAACTGCAGGATTGATCGGGAATATTATTCCATGGCGAACTGCATTCTTTGCAGCAGGACTTCTTGGAATGCTATTATTGCTACTCCGATTAAAGGCTATGGAGCCCTCCATGTTTAAAGAACAAAAGAAACAGGGAATTAAGCAGGGATCCTTCTCTTTACTTTTTTCAAATGGGCAACGCAGCCGTAAATACCTCGCTTGTATTCTGGCCGGAGTACCTATCTGGTACAGTGTAGGTTTATTGATTACTTTATCTCCTGAAATCGCCGCGCTTAAAAACATAAAGGGTCTACATCTGGCAACTTGCTTCATATTATTTCAAAGTGGCATCACTGCCGGCGACCTTACAAGTGGGATTTTAAGCCAGCTTTTTAAGTCGAGAAAGAAAATTATTCTTGCATTTATGGCCATTGCTATTGCTGGTACACTACTCCACTTCCAAAGAATTTCCAATTCACTTTCATTAAACAGCACTTCCTTTCTAATGGGATTAGGATGTGGATATTTATCCGTTTATGTCACCACCACAGCAGAGCAATTTGGCACCAATTTACGCGTGCTCATTACCGCTACTGTCACTAATTTCATGCGAGGAGCTGTTACCTTACTGGTTCCGTTTCATATCTGGCTCGAAAACGCCTTCCAGTTTACGCTCATCGAGAGTTTAGCGATAACCGGAATAATCGTCTGGACACTTGCAGTATTATCGATGCTATATCTTCCTGAAACTTACGGTAAGGATTTAAACTACACAGAATCTTAAAATGAAGTCAAACTTACCGGAAGCATTTAAAGAACGAATCATCGGACAACTAAGTCCCGATGAATCGGAGCGTTTCTTTGCCTCTCTGCAAACCACATCACCGGTTACAATCAGAAACCATCCGGTTAAAATCAACAGCAAACAACATCTACCAGAAATTCCCTGGTGCAAAGAAGGAAGAATTTTGCCGGAGCGTCCGGTATTTACTTTGGATCCACACTTTCATGCCGGCAATTATTACGTGCAGGAAGCAGGATCAATGCTACTGGAGCCACTACTATCGGATTATATCGATCAATTGAAGGATGGTTTAATCCTGGATTTATGTGCTGCTCCCGGGGGTAAATCCACACATTTACTCTCGCTTCTTGGAAAAGACTGCACATTGGTATGCAATGAAATAATTCCACAGCGAAATAAAGTACTGCGTCATAATCTTGCCAAGTGGGGATATCCCAATACAATTGTAACGCAATCGAATCCTTCACAGATTACCGCTTCCGGTTTAAAGTTTGACCTGACTGTTGTTGATGCTCCTTGCAGTGGAGAAGGCTTATTCAGGAAGGACCCGAAAGCTATGTTAGAATGGAGTCCCTCACAGGCCCAACAATGTGCTATACGACAAAACAACATCCTCGACGAAATTCTTCCTGCCTTAAAGACAGGAGGTCTTCTACTCTACTCTACCTGCACCTATAATCCGGAGGAAAATGATCTCCAGATACAGCGACTGATGGAAACAGGAAAATTCAAATTAGTTACACCCAATCCGCCAGACACAATAAAGAAAACTACTTATGGTTGGCAGGCATTTCCTCATTTGACATCTGCCGAAGGTTTTTATTGCTGTTTGCTTGAATACACTGGAGAAGAGCAATTATTTAAAAAAACAGAAAAGTTACCAAAACAACGAAGTGTTCCTTTTTTTAATGCGTCCGACTGGCTAGAGAATGCGGAAAAATACGTAATCTATCCTGAAGGAGAATATCTCAATGCAGCTACTCTGGAAGTAAAATCGGCAGTATTACAATTGTCTACATCCTGCTATCTTCGCTCCTACGGCATCATACTTGGCTCTATGAAAGGAAAAAACTTTGTACCCTCACCAGAGCTGGCTTTAAGTATAGAATTAAAAACCTCGTCACCCGGCATCGAATTATCACACGAAGACGCAATTAAGTACTTGCGCTGCGAAACTATAACGGCTGGCAGTACCGAAAACGGATGGCATCTGATAAAATTCGAATCGTCACCACTTGGCTGGGCCAAACATATTGGTAACCGCTGGAACAATTATTTTCCGAAAGAATGGCGAATACTCATGAACAATACAATAAACAAAGGAACTGATGACATGGACAATGACGGAGGCCTATAAAGCCTTAAAATCCGACCCGGTCATGAAAGAAGTAATCCGCTTCACCGGAAAACTGGAAGAAGTCGGACACAAAGACCTGTTCACTTCATTACTCCGATCGATTGTCGGACAGCAGTTATCAGGCAAAGCAGCAGATACTATCTGGAGCAGGTTCATTGCTCTTTTCCCTCGAAAAAAGCCAACTGCAGATGCACTACTCGCGATCGATATTGAATTGTTGCGAGGAGCAGGACTTTCCTATCAGAAAGCAGGCTACTTGAAAAACATTGCATTATTCTCAAAAGAGCAGACATTAGACTACCGGAAATTACATACCAAAACAGATGAAGAGCTTATCGACTATCTTACATCGATAAAGGGAGTTGGCAAATGGACGGTAGAGATGATTCTCATCTTCACACTTAACCGACAGGATGTATTTCCACTCGATGACTTAGGAATACAACAAGCGATGGCCAAACTTTTTAACCTTAGAAAAACCGGCAAAGAATTAAAAAAGGAAATGTTAAAACGTTCCACTGTTTGGGCACCTTATCGTAGTCTGGCAACCCGGCATTTATGGAACTGGAAAGACAACCAATAAAATGCATAATTTACAACGATCCTCCATTGAAACATACAGCATCCGCTTGAAACCGGGTGATGATATCAGTGTATGTTTAGAAGAAATCTGCAAAGATTACTCAATTCAGGCAGGAGTAATTCTCAGTTGTGTTGGAAGTCTGCGAGAAGTAAGTCTTCGCTATGCCGGCGAACCAAACACAACTAAACTATCAGGCCCCTTTGAAATTGTATCACTCACTGGTACCATCTCAGTGAATGGCTCGCATCTGCATTTGTCGATATCTGACAAAACAGGACAAACGATCGACGGGCATTTAAAACCGGGAAATGCCGTTTATACTACTATTGAATTAACCATTGGTGTACTTCCTTCATTGATTTTCACACGTGAAAAGGATCAACAGAGCGGATACAATG
>JBIIRF010000156.1:0-5939 GCA_044341715.1 Bacteroidia bacterium
TCAATATCAACGCCCAGCTTCTGCGCATAGAAACGATCGAAAGCATGTTCTGCATCGATGAATGCAGCTATACCACCTGCTTTCTGTACACTGGCAATTGCGTGAATAGCCAATGTTGTTTTACCGGAAGACTCCGGTCCGTAAATTTCAATAATACGTCCTTTCGGATATCCGCCAATTCCCAGTGCACTATCAAGTGTGATTGATCCGGTTGGAATAGATTCAATCGCCTCAATTGCATCATCACCCATCCTCATGATGGTACCTTTTCCATAGGTCTTTTCAATCTTGTCGATCGCGAGTTGTAAAACCTTCAGTTTCTCTTTCGCATCTGCTGCTTCTGTTGCCATTGTGTTCTAAATTTTGATTGTTATATGATTTTTCGCTTTGATTGTAATACGATCAAAAGCGGCATCAACAAATAAAAACAATATTTTTTGAATATCCGCATACTAAACGGATACAAGTATTTAACAACGGATAAATTCATAAAACAAAAAAGCCGCCTTTTTGGGGCAGCTTCTTCGTAAAGAGTTTATGTTCAATTATTTATCTGTAGACGCCTTTTTAGCTTTCTCGTAACGGGTACGGAACTTATCAACACGTCCGGCAGTATCCACCAATTTCATTTTTCCGGTGTAGAAAGGATGGCTCATATGAGAGATTTCGAGCTTCACCAGGGGATACTCGTTACCGTCTTCCCACTTGATAGTGTCCTTGGTGTCAACCGCGGATTTGGTCATAAATGCGTAGTCTGTAGAAATATCTTTGAATACTACGAAACGGTAATTTTTTGGGTGGATGTCTTTTTTCATGTACTTCAACTGAATGGGCGGCAAAGATACGTATTTTTTTTACTGATACAATATGTTGGAAAAATATCTGTTCAATTCTTCAGACAACCCATTCATCATAAGCTGTATATTTGTCGTATAATGTCGTCGAAACACATACTCAAGCCGCTGTTATTCATTGCATTAGCAATTTTCAGCCTCTCTTCCTGTAAAAAAGATGAAATCCTGAAAGACGGGTCGGCCACCTTAAAATTTTCGGAAGACACCATTATGTTTGACACTGTTTTTGTCAGTATCGGCTCCGTGACCAAGAATTTCAGGATATACAACACCTACGACGACATCCTGAAAATCTCCTCCATCCGTTTGGCGAATGGGGCATCCTCATTCTTCCGGCTTAATGTAAATGGCATCCCGGGAAAATCCTTCAGTGATATAGAAATCAGAGGTGGCGACAGCATCTGGGTCTTTGTTGAAGTCACCATCGACCCTAACAGCGCTGTCCTCCCCTACATCGTACAAGACTCCATCATCTTCGAAACAAACGGCAACCAACAGGACATCGACCTGGTAGCCTGGGGACAAAACGCCCATTTCTTCGTCGCCAAACGACAAAACATCAATCTACCACCCTACGTCCTCATCGACACCAACCTCAACTCTGTCACCACCTGGGATAACACACTCCCCTATGTAGTTTACGGTGGTTATGCAGTAGTAGACTCCTCCCAACAACTCATCATCTCGCCCGGCACGCAAATACATTTCAGCCCCAATGCCGGACTCTGGGTCTACAAAGGAGGCACACTTAAAGTACAAGGCACCAAGGAAAACCCGGCAGTATTTCAGGGACTCCGCAGAGAACAATCGCTACAGGAACAACCCGGCCAATGGGACCGCATCTGGATCAACGACGGAGGCAACAACGAAATTGACTATGCTATCATCAAAAATGGATTCATCGGACTCCAGTGCGAAACCCTCTTTGAACCACTCCTGCCTGAATCACTCAAAGTAACCAACACCATCATCAAAAACATGAGTGGAGTTGGCATCTTCAGCCGCAACTTCAAAATCAATGGATGGAACGACGTTGTCACCAACTGCGGACTATACGCTGCCAGACTTACAATCGGCGGAGAATATGAATTCACCCATTGCACATTCGGCAATTATTGGAATTCGGGACAACGCAGCACACCTTCTGTATACCTCAACAACTATGGAGTTGAAGCGCCCAACACGATCGTACCCGTAGCGCTGGACAAAGCCAATTTCTTCAACTGTATAATTTACGGAAACAACGACAACGAACTGGAATTAGATTTCAAATCAGGCGCTGCTGCAGAACATAAATTCAGTTATTGCATCATCAAAGCCGACGAGAACACTCCTACCAGCGACCCCACACATTTCGACAATATTTTCCGAAATAATGATCCACAGTTTAAGGATGAGTTTGACCTTGATTTGCGACTGGATACACTGGCATTTGCCCGTGAAAAAGGGAACATCAACTATGTCATCACAGGTGCCACTCCGACCATGAGTCTAGATCTGCTCGGCAACCCACGTCCCTTCGGCGGAGTCAACCCCGACATCGGCGCCTACGACAGAGACTAATGCCTCCCGAAAAGGAGAATCTTTCCTTACACTGAGAGAATAAAAGCAAGCGTATCCACCCGATCCGCATAATCGCCCGCACCCGGTGACTGAGAAGAACCGAACGGCAATTCCTTTTTCCCCATCACACACTGAATGTTTTCTGCTTCTGCTTTTAACATCTCCTGCAGGTGTGCTTCATCCCGATAAACCTCATAATTTAGAACGGAAACCGGAGTAGCCAGAACAGCACTTTGCCGGATCATCAGGAAATTATTTGTCAGAAACTTATCGCTATTCAAGAGATAAAGCGCACGATGATAATCGTAATTATTCATGTACTTATTATGATCCATCATTCGCGCACCATACACCTCAATCGCCCGGAAAAAATCGCCGAAATCGTAGCCCGGTGGCACATACAGCTTCGACACATTTCGACACCCCAGACCGAAATAACTGAAGATATCATCGCCCAAAGCCACAAAGTCCACCTCCGTT
Source organism: Bacteroidia bacterium (assembly GCA_044341715.1). GTDB lineage: Bacteria > Bacteroidota > Bacteroidia > AKYH767-A > OLB10 > JAJTFW01. Next base: position 2,898 of record JBIIRF010000156.1, read on the forward strand.
TCCTTGCCACGTAACACCGCCACCGAATTACGGTTCTTCCGGATGATATGCGGGTATTTTCCGAAATAATATTCGAAGTAACGCGCCGAATTATTGCTTCCTGTCGCTATAACGGCATCTATATCCGTTAATTTATAACTAATCTGAACAAACGACTTAAACTCCTGAGCCACATCAAATAATACCTCCAACAGGAACGGAATCAACAATTGATCAGTAGAAGAAAGTTTCAACACCGCCTTATTTCCCGACACCAGCACACAAAGTAAGTCGTGAAAACCCACAGCCGGGATGTTCCCCGCCATCACAATACCTATTGATTTGAAGGAAGTTACATCATTTTTTAAAACCGGATAAGCCGAAGTCCAGGAAGTAATTTCCTCCCGATCGAGCCATTTCGCCACTGATTTTATCGCACGAAGGGAATTTTCCGGCAGAAACCAGGCATTTGCCCTGTGAGCTTGTTGTACAATGTTTTTCAATGGGTTACCTTCAGCATCGGGCTGACTCTCCCATTCCTCAATCAAAGCCTGAACTGCATTTCCCCAGCGGATCAGCCCCTCCAAACGTTCGTTAAACTTCATGCAAACTCTCCTGTTTTAATCTAAGTGAAACTTTTGTGTTTATTTTTGTGTTCAAACGAAGCAAAATTATTGCTTTAAACCTTATCGCTATGGCAATTAAGATAACTGACGAATGTATCAACTGCGGAGCCTGTGAGCCCGAGTGCCCAAACAATGCAATTTATGAAGGTGGTGCCGAGTGGCGCTTCTCCGATGGAACATCTGTTAAAGGTTCGTTCAATATGCTGAACGGTACCGCGGTAGATGCGGATGCTGCTCAAGCCCCTAAATCTATGGATACGTATTACATCGTAACAGACAAATGCACTGAGTGTGTTGGTTTCCATGATGAGCCACAATGTGCGGCAGTTTGTCCGGTAGACTGCTGCGTTGACGATGAAGACTTCCGCGAATCGAAGGAAGACCTCATGGCAAAGAAAGACAGAATGCACTCATAAACGGTGCTTCACCATAAAGAAAAGGCTGTTTCCACTGAGGAGCAGCCTTTTCTATTTACGACAAAACTGAAAACACAATCATTCTTGTAGCTTTGCGTTACCAATCATTCATGAAACGCTACCTCCTATTCATAATAATTTGCATCTGCGGGAAGTTATCAGCTCAATCCGATACTCTTGTTTTCACTAAAGTGGTGGGGCGTTTGCAGGTATATGGAGATAGTCTGTTAAAAAGCAACAACGACAGCATCCGACAACAGGCGCACCTGGACTTATCAGCCTTACTCGACAGCACATTGCGAACTGATGCCGGAAGCCGGTTAAGTTTCCATCAGATAAAAGGCCTCTCCATTGCTGAATCAGACGACGAGAAGGTCAAAACCATCACCTGGATGCTGAGCCTTGAACGAGGAACAAAATACAGTTATTACGGTTATCTCTTACTCCGCAGTGAGCGCAAAACGCCATGGAAGATTGTGCAGTTACAAATGAACAACTCCTACTCCAACGAAGAGCTGGAATTCGCCAAAACGGACACCCTCACCTGGCATGGATGCATCTACTACACCATCCACCACGAGCGGTACAAAAAGAAAGATCATTATCTATTGCTTGGCTGGGCACCACAATCAGCCTATACCACCCGAAAAATTGCCGAACCACTTGTTTACTCCCCGTCGAAAATCAGTCTCGGCGCACCGGTAATCAAAGCCGGAGGAAAAGCCCGGACAAGACTCCTTTTTGAATACAACTCAAGAGCCACCATGAGTCTACGCTACAACGAAAGCATGAAAATGATTGTCATGGATCACCTCGCCTCCTCCGACCCACGCCCCGAAGCAAAAGGAATGTACCAGCTCTATGGCCCAGACCTCAGCTACGACGGACTTAAATTCAGCAAAGGGCAATGGCAATTGATCAAAGACATTGATGTCAGAAACTGAATTTATTCAACAGATTTCGTCTGAAACCTTAATGGAGGTAACTCGAAAATTTCATACACACGATTGTTTTCATGATGCACTTTTTGATTCAGAATATACTTGTACAATCGGTTATAATTTTTTTCGTTCACAGAAAAAGCAGCATACCCACTCTGCCATAAAAAATGAAAACCGGTAATTGCTAATGAATTAATGTAGAACGAGCTTTCACCTTTAACTTGTTTAATGATTTCAGAAATTGAATGATTACGACCCATTGAAAACAAGCAATGAACATGATCATGATATCCATTAATAATCAGGACCTCACAACCCATTTTTTCAAATTGCTCCTGCATATTCATGAAAAGAATATCCTCCCAATCAGGATGAATGATTGGAGCACGATTTTTTGTAGCCCAAACGGCATGAATGATAACTTTTGCGATTGACATGAAACTTTAAATTGACTAATTTAAATACCTTGACCTAAAGTAAAATCGAGGCTTCCCATTTGTAGAATATTAAATACTTGTACTGTTCAGTTCTTGTTGAGTGAGAGAATTTTTGACTTATCATCACGCTTCTTGGCTGCGGCGGGTTTAAACCCAGGGCAAAGTTAATGCTGGCGATCCGGAATAGTCGTATGTTAAACACTTGTATCCGTTTAGTTTTTTCTCACTGTAAAACGTCTCATTTTACCAACTCAGTTTCTGGCCGCGGCGGGTTTAAACCCAGGGCAAAGTTAATGCTGCTGATCCGGAATAGTCGTATGTTAAATACTTGTATCTGTTTAGTTTTTCATCATTAGAAAATTTCGATAGTGGAGCACCTTGCAAGAGTTAATTGGATGCAAAAAACTGGCCTCTGTAACAAATCCCTCAAACAGCCCACTTCTCGGCCGCGGCGGGTTTAAACCCAGGGCAAAGTTAATGCTGCTGATCCGGAATAGTCGTATGTTAAATACTTGTATCCGTTTAGTTTTTGGGAAGAATAAAATTGAGAGTGATTTCGAGTCGGTATCGCTCCTGGCAGATGAAAAATTTGGACCTGTAAAACCGATGAAATATCCGACCTCTTCTCGGCCGCCCTTCGACT
>JBIIRF010000157.1:0-5892 GCA_044341715.1 Bacteroidia bacterium
TGTGCCTTGTAAGGTGAGAATATAGCTAGATACCTGTTGGATCTGCTTAGGTGTTAATTGTGCTTTCCAGCTGATCATTCCTTTGGCAGGTACACCGTTGGTCACTGTGCGGAATACGTTTTTAATTCCACCTCCGTGAATCCAGTATTCATCGGTGAGGTTTGGACCTACAGTTCCTTCTCCACCTTGTCCATGGCAGGCAACGCAATTTTTTACGTATAAATCTTTGCCGGCGCCAAGACCATCAGGCGTGTTCAAGGCAACAACATTTTCAGCAGTGACAAGATCCGCCATCTTTGCTTGTCGCTCTTTTAATTGCTGATCAGCCATAGCTACTTCATTGTTGTATTCTGCAATTTGCAAAGGACCTGTATCCATCACGTGGTAGTGTACCAGATAAACGACAGACCAGAAGATGGTGAGGTAGAATCCCCAAACCCACCAGGGTGGAAGAGAGTTGTCCAACTCTTTGATACCATCATAATCGTGATCAAGCATTACGTCTGCTTCCTTTTCAACCGGAACTGCTTTTGTTAATACGTTGCGGTCGAAACGAGTCCAGAAACTTGGAGCTTCACTCTCTGCAGCAGCAGCCTGTGCACGTGCAGCTGTGATGGCCTGTTTCTTTTCTTCAGGTAACATCGCAATTGCCAGTGTGCGTATCGTGCGGGTGAGCGATACGATGGCCGCAAACATGATGATGAATACGAAGGTTACCAGATAGAAACTGGGGTTATAAAAGAGTTCCGGAACAGTCGGTTTTGCTGCTTCCGCAGCGGCAGTGGCAGCTGCAGGATCCTGGGCAACTGCTATCATTACCGGCAGCGTTAGGCAAGCTGCGGTAACAAATATATATTTGAATTTACGCTTCATACAGGTAGGTTTATTCGTTGTTTGAATCGGTTTCCAATGGAAGATGACTGAGTTCTTCAATGTGCTCCTTGCTTGTTTTTACCACGTAGGTGATGAGCAATGCAAAGAAGATAAAGAATATCAGCAGGGAGATGATCGGATAGATGTCTACGCCCGCAATGCTTTCTAAATATTTTCTGAACATGATTTTCGGTTTTATTAGTTAGCAGCTACGGTTGCAGTTTTAATGTCAGTACCCATACGTTGTAAGTAAGCGATCAATGCAACCAATTCAGTATTTGATGCGATGTTGACATTGTTCTTTTTGAGATCAGCGGCAATTTCATTGGCTTGTTTCATCAGATCATCGTTTGCTTTGGTGTCATATCCTTCAGGATAAGGAACGCCTAAAGTTTGCATGGCTCTGATTTTTGCAGGCGTGCTGTTGATGTCGAGTTCTCGTTCTGCCATCCATGCATATGCCGGCATGATAGAACCTGGCGACATAGTGGTTGGATCAATCATGTGATGGTAATGCCATACGTTCGGATATTTTCCGCCGATGCGCATCAGATCAGGTCCGGTACGTTTGGATCCCCACTGGAATGGATGATCATACACATATTCACCGGCTTTGGAGTATTCTCCGTAGCGTTCGGTTTCTGAACGGAATGGACGTACTAACTGTGAGTGGCAAGTGTAACAGCCTTCGCGGACGTATAAATCCCTTCCTTGTAACTCAAGTGGTGTGTATGGTTTTACAGCAGCAATTGTTGGGATGTTTTCTTTTACGAGAAAGGTTGGGACAAACTCGATGATACTACCAATAAGAATCATCACAGCACTGAGAATTAACATCTGGATAGGCTTGCGTTCAATCCAACGGTGCCAGTGTCCATCATGAATTTTTTCGTTTTTCTCGAGTGCTGCTGCTTCTGCTGGTTCTTCAGCCTGTAAGGTTCCTGCACTCATGGTTTTTACCAGGTTGATGACCATGGCAATGGCTCCAATGAAGTACAATAGTCCGCCTAATGCGCGCAGTTTGTACATCGGCATTAACTGTGTTACTGTTTCAAGGAAGTTCGGGTAGCGGAGTACTCCATCTGCAGTAAAATCTTTCCACATCAGACTTTGAGTGAAGCCTGCCCAATACATCGGTACTGTGTAGAATAAAATTCCCAGGGTGGCAATCCAGAAGTGGAAGGAGGCCATCTTTTTTGAATGTAATTCTGTTTTGTATAATCGTGGGATGAGCCAGTAGAGAATACCAAAGGTGAGCATTCCGTTCCATCCTAATCCGCCAATATGTACGTGTGCAATGGTCCAGTCAGTAAAGTGGCTGATGGCATTTACGTTTTTAAGCGAAAGCATCGGTCCTTCGAAGGTCGACATACCATAAGCTGTGATGGCGACTACCATGAACTTTAATACAACATCTTCACGTACACGGTCCCATGCACCACGCAGGGTGAGAAGTCCGTTGATCATACCGCCCCAGGATGGTGCAATAAGCATAATTGAGAATACAGTTCCTAATGATTGTGCCCAATCAGGAAGCGCTGAGTAAAGTAAGTGGTGAGGTCCTGCCCAGATGTATAAGAAGATAAGTGCCCAGAAGTGAATGATCGATAGTCGGTAAGAATATACCGGACGATTGGCCGCTTTAGGTACGAAGTAATACATCAATCCTAGGTATGGTGTTGTGAGGAAGAATGCAACCGCATTGTGGCCATACCACCATTGTACCAGTGCATCCTGTACACCGGCATATGCGGAGTAACTTTTGAGGATGCTTACAGGGATTTCAATAGAGTTAACAATGTGTAATACCGCAATAGTTACGATTGTGGCGATGTAAAACCAGATGGCTACGTACAAGTGGCGCTCTCTGCGTTTTACAATTGTACCTATCATGTTGATGGCGAAAATCACCCAGACCAATGCAATCAGGATGTCAATCGGCCATTCAAGTTCGGCGTATTCTTTTCCGGTGGTGTGTCCTGTAATTAAGGTGGCGGCGGCTAATACAATGATGAGCTGCCAGAGCCAAAAATGTAACTTACTTAATACATCGCTGAACATGCGCGCTTTTACAAGGCGTTGCAGCGAATAATAAACACCCATGAAAATACCATTACCTACGAAGGCGAAGATGATGGCGTTAGTGTGGATGGGGCGCACGCGTCCGAAACTGAGATACTCGCCCAGATTGAGTCCCGGAAAGGGAATCTGTAATGCGATGATCAGTCCGACCAGCATGCCGACAATACCCCAGATTACAGAGGCAAGCGCAAAGTTCTTTACAATGCGATTGTCATAGCTGAATTTTTCAATGGTCATACAGCGTCAGGTTTTTTAGAATTAGTAGGATTAGGATGTGTTGTTATTTCTTCTTCAAAGAGGATGCGTACCGCTGGCGATACGTCGTCATCGTATTGTCCGGTTTTGACCGACCAAAGGAATCCGAACAGGAATAAACTTGCTACGAGCAGACTGAAAGCGATTAAAATCAGGATAACACTCATGACGTGCAAAACTATTTTTGACAGTTCAATGACAGTATGATGTACCTTAGTGACGAAACTGATATTTGTCAGTTACCGGCGCGAAGGTGTAGTTGACGGGCTTTAAGACTGCTGGAGATGACGGTATATATTACCAGACTACTTGTGCTGATGGGCATGAGGATCGCGGCTATTACAGGCGATAAGGTGCCTTGTACGGCGAACCAAAGTCCTACAGCATTATATACAAGTGAGATGATGAAGCTGATGATGATGATGCGGTGGCCGGCTTTGGCAAATTGTAATAACCGATGGATACTTCCGAATCGCTTGGAGAGAATAATACCATCGCATCCGGGCGTGAAGTTGTTGATGTCTTCCGCTATTGCTAATCCGACATGGCTGCAGAGCAATGCACCGGCATCGTTGAGTCCGTCACCTACCATCATGACTTTTTTTCCTTCTTTCTGGAGTTTGTCGACGTAGTTCAGTTTGTCGCCGGGCTGTTGTTCAAAGCGTAGTCCTTCTTTCTGTCCTATCATCGCTTCCAGATGCGGACGTTCATGTTCATGGTCTCCGCTGATGACAGCTATCTGGTAGTCGTTACTTTTTAATTCCTTGGTTAATGTTGCTGCTTCAGGGCGATAATGATTGTGAAATAAAAAGTAGCCCATGTGTTCGCCGTTGATATTGACTCCGACTCTGGATGTCCTGAAATCATTGGTGTCAGGTTGTGGATCTCCGGTGAAGCTGGCGTTGCCCAAACGAATAAAGTAGGAGCCCGATTTCCCTTCAATTCCATTGCCTGGGACTTCACGAACATCTGAAAGATACTGGTGTTGTCGGGTGTCTTCGAGATGTTTGGAGAGTATGCGACTAAGTGGGTGAGAGGAGGAGTTGGCCAAGCTGGAGATCGCGCGTTGTTGGGCTTCAGTGAGTGATTCGCCTTTGTATTCTATGGTGGCTTTGTCGGCTTCGGTGAGTGTTCCTGTTTTATCGAATAGTACAGTGTCGATGTCGGCAAGCTTCTCGAGTACTCCGGTATTTTTTAAATAGATGCCGTTTTTACCAAGAATACGCAACATGTTTCCGAATGTGAATGGTGCAGATAATGCCAGAGCACAGGCGCAGGCAATTACTAAAACTGCGGTGAAGGCATTGATGGCGCGTGTAGTGTCGTGTTGCATGTACCACCAGGCAAATGAAGTGGCGGCAATCAATAAGGTGACAACCACAAACCATCGGCTGATGCGTTCTACGAGTAACTGGAATCCACTTTTATAGACGGCTTTTCCGGAAGATTGATTCCAGAGTTGGGTGAGGTAGGAGTGGGAGACTTCTTGTTGTACAAGTACACTGGCCGGACTACCAATCAATCGTCCGCCTGCAAATAAACGATCCCCTTTTTCACATGTTACCGGATTCGATTCACCCGTCACAAAACTATAATCGATTTCGGCCTGGTCACTGAGTAACATCACATCGGCAGGAATTATCTCCTGATTGCGGATGAGCAACCGGTCGCTGACTTTGATGTCCTGTACTGCGATGGCTTCTTCACGGGTGCCGCTGAATCGGGTTACGGCTATCGGAAAATAGGATTTATAATCACGATCAAAGGATAACCATTCGTATGTTTTACTCTGAAAGTTACGTCCTATTAACATAAAGAATACCAATCCGGTCATACTATCGAAATATCCCGGACCTGTTCCACTTAGTATTTCATAAGTGCTTCGGATGAACATCGCTACAATGCCAATTGCAATCGGCACATCGATGTTGATCACACGCTGACGGAAACTCAGGAGCGAATTTTCGAGAAACTCACTGGCGGAGAACAGAAATACCGGAATAGCAAGGAGCAGATTCAGGTATCCAAAGGCTTCTTTGAAATCATCTCCATGGTAAACTCCTCCCGAAAAATATTCCGGGAAACTGAGCAACATAATATTTCCGAAGGCAAATCCCGCAACGCCTATTTTATAGATGCGACTTCGGCTTTGTTTCTTTTTATCCTTTTTCTCTATTTGCTGTAGATTCAACTCGGGTGGATATCCGATTTGATGTAGCTTTTCTACAATTGCCCGTAAGCCGGTTTGAGTTGGATCATATACAATAGTGAGCTCTTTCCGGATAAAGTCAGATTGAGATCTGATAATGCCTTTGTCTAGACGGTTGAGATGTTCCAGTAGCCAGATGCAACTGCTGCAGTGCATGCCCGGAATATGGAAACGAATGTGGATAGATTCCTTGTCCTGAAACCGAATGAGCTTCTGTTGTATATTCTGATCATCAAGGTACGCAAACCGCTCTCCGAAAAAGTTGGTTTTTTGGGTGTTACCTGGCTGGTTCTCGAGTGAATAATAATTGCAGAGATTGTTCTCGGCAAGTACTTCGTATACCAACTTGCAGCCCGGACAACAAAAATCCTTTTCGTCAAATTTTACAGCATCTTCGTTGCAGGTTTCTCCGCAATGATAACAAGAGGTTACTGTAGCAGTATTAACAGGTCTTGACATAGATCACCATTTTA
>JBIIRF010000184.1:0-5275 GCA_044341715.1 Bacteroidia bacterium
TGAATTTACCACCAGCAATGTAGTACCGGTAGCAGAGGGAATATGAGCATCAACATCACCTGCAGTCATCAGCTCTGTAAAGCCGACACTGGTCAGTTCCTTGCGCATCGGAGCGCATAATTGTTCCGGATATGGCATCTTCTTGTTTTTTTAAAACCTGCTGCAAAGGTACGAAGGCCATATGGAATCCTGCAACCCCATCTGTAAGTTTCCCGTGATTTTTTATTCCCGACACCGTAACCCCTGCCGTAACATTGCAATGCAAGCCACTCAATAAACAGCTAATGAAAAAAACAAAAAAGACTAACGACGACCGGGACATGTTTCCCGTGATGCGCTTCGACTACAATAAGCGCCTCATCGACGCTAACCTCACAGCACTTCCATTGCTAGGAGAATGGAAATGTCATAAGGGCGGTAAATTACCTGCTTCCGTCCTCAAGACATATCCGGAAATCAACTTCGCGTTCAATGAAAAAGCGCCCACGGAATGTAAGATTACCTTCAGCGGATTAAACATCTGGTTTGACATGGTACCTTACCCGGAGGCGGGATATGTCGGACTCTACGGCTACCATGTTGAGACCGTGGTACCAGAGACCGTACAACAAAAGCTTCGGATGGCAGGATAAAACCTGTTAGGCTGTTGGTTGGTTTGAAGGGAGCAGTTGGCGATAGCCGGCTGTTCCTGTTTTTATAGGTATACAACATCCCTAACTTTTATCATTTCCCCCTCGTGGATCCACTCATTTTGTAAGAAATGCAAGATGAATTGCAATATTGGTGTAAGAGAAAACTAAATTTTGCCAAACATCATCCCCTGAACCCCGTTTTAATCCTTGTCACAACCTTCCAACACCAACGCTAAACCAAGAGATTCAAACTACAGTAGAGCTTAACAGAGAAAAAAATGAGCAGCCAGACTTTGAGCCAAACGACCGACGGAATGACCACAGCAAACGGGAAGGCCAAGTACCATTCAGTGATGTTGATCGATGATAATTCGCTCGACAATTTCATCAATAAAAAATTGATTGAAACACATGGTTTCGCCGAAAAGGTAATTACTTATCAGGAAGCCACGGAAGCACTTGAGTTCCTTAAAACATCCCCGGTCAGCGATTGGCCGGAAGTGATATTCCTCGATATCAATATGCCGGTAATGGATGGATTCCAGTTCCTGGATGAATACGAAAAGCTACCGGAAAATCAGCGCATGCAGATGAAGGTAATTCTGCTTTCCACTTCCGAAAGTTTCAAGGACCTGAACCGTGCCAACAAAAATCCTTACGTACGCAAATTCTTAAACAAGCCGTTAACCATTCAGGTGCTTCAAGCCATAAATGTTTAATCAGCGCTTCGATTGAAAATATTCCGATAACAAGGCCGCACACTCGGTCGCCAATACTCCACCCCGGACTTCTGTTGAAGGGTGGAGTATTTTTTTTACCCCTTCCACCTGCGAAAAACCACGCTTTTCATCCGCGGCACCATACACCACTTTCCCGATACGACTCCAATACGCCGCACCGGCACACATCGGACAAGGTTCCAGCGTGACATACAAAATACAATCGTTTAAAAATTTACCTCCCAGATTTTCAGAAGCAGCCGTAAAAGCCATCATTTCTGCATGGGCAGTTACATCCTTCAGTTTCTCCACCAGATTATGTCCGCGCGCAATAATTTTTCCATTGGCAACAATCACCGCACCAATAGGCACCTCATCCTGCGCATAAGCTTCTTTGGCCTCTGAGAGAGCAGCACGCATAAAATATTCATCATCCAATAACATGCGGCAAAGGTACAATTTTGAAAAAGGATTGGTGGTGAGATGGAATTGCGGTAATGATTTGGATGCAGTGGTGGGATGCCGTTAGCCTTTGGCCCTTAGCCTGATTTGGTGGTTGGATTTGAATTGAAGTAATGATAAGTATGCAGCGTGGTTTAACCGCGGGGACACCCTTCGACTATGCGCTTGTTTTATTGGTGCTCAGGGACCACAAGAGGCGCAGGGACCGCCCTTCGGCTATGCGTCTATTTTTTATGGTGCTCCACGAGGCAAGCTCCCGACAAGCAGGGACCACGGCGCCCCACCCAATCCCATCACATCCATCAATCACATCCCTTTCGGCTGCCTCGAAAAATCATCCCTATCACGAAAATCATCCCGGGTACTGAAAAGCCGAATGCCTTTGTGTAAAGGTATTCGGCTTTTCAGTACCTCGGGGATCAATCAACCATTTTACACGAAGTGCTGTTAAGAACTCTATATCATATGAAGGCAAATCAACGTTATTACTATCACCCCTTCTCTACTTTTGATACGTGGCCAAAAAACAGACCTATACCCTTGACTTTGTTCCGGATTACGACTTTATCGTGATCGGAATATATTGTGCTTACAGGGATTACAGGGTTTGTTTTGAACTGAATCGGGTATTAAATCTGGGATTGGTGCGTAAGGATGACCTTCAGATTCATCTGGAAAAGAAGGGTTCTTCGGGTGAGTTTTCGTGGTTTTTTCAGTTAAACGATGACGAGGAGGAGTATTACCTGGTGTCGAATAAGGGCACTCATGGTTATTTTATCCCCGAGCTGAAGCCAACCGATTATTTCCTGGTGATTAAAAACCCGAGCCGTTATACCCAACCGGAAGATCTTGAGCGTCGGATCCGGTTTGTGGCCATTATTAGCAGTACTGTTGAAATTGATCCGCATGAATTAAAGTCGGCGGAAAACTTTTTACTCCTCGAACCTGTTTTTGGCGAGGAGAAGAAACCCAAATTACCTCCCGTGAAATGATTATTCCCCGTTATAACAGGACCAAGATTGTTGCGACAATCGGTCCGGCAAGTATGAATGAAACTGTACTTGAAAACATGATTAATGCCGGCATGGATGTTTGCCGTATCAATAGTTCCCATGGCGATCATGCGATGATGGAGCAGATGATTCTCACCATTCGTGCATTGAATAAAAAACTGAATGCGCATATCGCGATTTTATTCGATTTGCAGGGTCCGAAAATTCGCATCGGCGACCTGGAGGAAAAAAATATCGTTCTCAAAGTAGGCGATGAGTTGATCCTGAATCATCGGGAAGTGCCGGGCACCTCGAAGGAGGTTTTTATCAAGTACCATAACTTCCACCGCGATGTGAAGGTGGGTGATACCGTACTCGTTGATGATGGAAAAATTGCGCTGGAAGTAGCGGAGATATTGCCGGATGAACGGGTGCTTACAAAGGTGGTGTATGGAGGTCCGCTTTCGTCGCGTAAAGGCGTGAATCTCCCGAATACAGATATCTCGTTGCCGAGTCTGACGGAGAAGGATCGAAAAGATCTGGAGTTTGCTTTGAAGCACGATATCGAGTGGATCGGTTTGTCGTTTGTGCGGAAGCCGGAGGATGTGGTGGAGTTGAAAAATATCATCAAGGCGGCGAATAAACGGACACGAGTGATTGCGAAGATCGAAAAGCCGGATGCAGTGCGGAATATCGATGAAATTATTTTTGTGAGTGATGGCATCATGGTGGCGCGTGGTGATCTGGGTGTGGAGATGGCGATGGAGAAGGTGCCGGTGATTCAGAAATCGATTGTGAAAAAATGCAACGAGGCGGCGAAACCGGTGATCATTGCTACACAGATGATGGAGAGCATGATCACGAATTATCGTCCGACCCGTGCCGAAGCCAACGACGTGGGCAATGCGGTATTCGACGGAGCCGATGCGTTGATGCTGAGTGCAGAGACATCGGTGGGTGCATTCCCTGTGGAGACAGTAGCAGCGATGCAGAAAATCATCAATGAGGTAGAGGCGCAGGATAGTATCTATTACCGCGAATTCAAACCAACCCCAGATTCGTTAAATTTCATTCCCGAACATATCTGTCATAGTGCGGTGGTGATGTCGAGGCAAACGGGTGGTGCATCGATTGTGGCGATGACGCACTCGGGAATGACGGCGTTTAAAATTTCATCGCATCGTCCGAAAGGATTCATTTACATCTTCACTGACAATAAGCCCTTGCTCAACACCCTCAACCTGGTTTGGGGAATACGTGGTTTTTACTACGATAAATACGAGAGCACCGACACCACCATCTCCGATATTAAAAAATACCTGATCGAGAAAAAACTGGTGGAGAAGGGACAGTACATGGTGCACGTGGCCTCCACTCCCCTGCAGGAACGCGCTACTGCCAACACCGTTAAACTAACCAAAATAGAATAACGCTGCTTTTATTTCATTCCCATTTCTACTATATTTGACGGATGAATATTGCACTCTTAAAACTGATTTGTGAAACTCCCGGCGCTCCGGGACATGAACACCGCGTACGCGAAGTGGTTTTGAAAGAATTGAAAGGACTTGCCGATGAAGTCAGCATTGATAAAATGGGCAACGTAACTGCGGTAAGGCGTGGCCGTGAGCGGAAGAAAGTAATGTCGGCAGCTCACATGGATGAAATTGGTTTCATCGTTACGCATATCGACGATAAAGGATTTTTACGCTTCCATACACTCGGTGGATTCGACCCGAAAACATTGACTGCACAACGGGTGATTGTACACGGCAAGGAAGATCTCATTGGCGTAATGGGCAGTAAACCGATTCACCTGATGAGTCCGGAAGAACGCAACAAAGCACCGCAGATCCAGGACTTCTTCATCGACCTCGGCTTACCGAAGAAAAAAGTGGAGAAACTCGTTTCTGTCGGAACACCGGTTACCCGTCAGCGCGAACTTATCGAGATGGGGAACTGTGTCAACTGCAAATCAATTGACAACCGCGTATCGGTATTTATTCTGCTGGAGACATTGCGGAAACTCAAAGGCAATATTCCGTATGATTTCTACGCCGCCTTCACGGTACAGGAAGAAGTTGGTCTGCGCGGAGCAGGAGTAGCAGCCCACCATATCGAACCCGACTTCGGCATCAACCTCGACACCACCATTGCCTTTGATACACCGGGCGCAAGGCCTTATGAGATGGTCACTGAGCTGGGCAAAGGAGCCGGAATTAAAATCATGGACTCCAGCACCATCTGCGACACACGCATGGTTGACTTCCTTCGCAAAACAGCCGACAAGCATAAAATCCTCTGGCAATCGGAGATACTTCCTGCAGGAGGAACGGATACTGCCGGACTACAGCGCAATGGAAAAACAGGAGCAATAGCCGGAGCCATCAGTATTCCCACCCGACACATTCATCAGGTGATAGAGATGGCCGACAAAACCGATATTCAAAACTGCATCGATCTCCTCACC